>DATETD010000084.1:0-12623 GCA_035283885.1 Rhodocyclaceae bacterium | reverse complement strand
GTCGGCAGGAATTCGTGCATCGGCGGGTCGAGCAGGCGCACCGTCACCGGCAGGCCGGTCATCGCTTCGAAGATGCCTTTGAAGTCGCCGCGCTGGATCGGCAGCAGCTTGTCCAAAGCGGTGGCGCGCGCTTTGGGCGTGTCGGACAGGATCATTTCCTGCACGATCGGCAGGCGATCTACGTCGTTGAACATACGCTCGGTGCGCACCAGGCCGATGCCCTTGGCGCCATACTTGCGCGCGCGGCGCGCGGCGTCGGGAGTGTCGGCGTTGGCTTTGACCTTGATCTTGGCGGCTTCGTCGGCCCAGCCGAGCAGCATGTCGAGTTCGGGGAAGAACTCGGCTTCGACCGTGGGGATTTCGCCCGCATAGACGTTGCCGGTGCTGCCGTCGAGCGTGATGACGTCGCCTTCGACCAAGGAGGCGTCGCCGATGGTGGCGCGCTTGGCGTGTTGGTCGATGGTGATGGCGGAACAGCCGGAGACGCAGGGTTTGCCCATGCCGCGTGCGACCACGGCAGCGTGCGAGGTCTTGCCGCCGCGGCTGGTGAAGATGCCTTGCGCGGCAAAGAAGCCGTGAATGTCTTCCGGTTTGGTTTCTTCGCGCACCAAAATGACTTTTTCGCCGAGGCCGCCGCGCAGTTCGGCGGTGTCCGCGTCGAAGACGATGCGGCCCGAAGCGGCGCCCGGCGAGGCGGGCAAGCCGGTGGCGAGCGGGGTGATGTGGCTGGTCGGCGCGAGTTGCGGCACCATCAGTTGTTCGAGCAGTGCGGGGTTGACGCGCAGCAGGGCTTGGTCGCGGGTGATGACGCCTTCTTTGGCCAGGTCGATCGAGGTGACGACCGTGGCGCGCGCGTTCATCTTGCCGTTACGCGTTTGCAGGCAGTAGAGGCGGCCCTTTTCGATGGTGAATTCGAAATCCTGCACTTCTTTGTAGTGGGATTCGAGCTTGTTGCGCAGTTCGACCAGTTGCTTGTGCATCTCGGGCATTTCTTTGGCCATTTCCGAGATTTTGTTCGGCGTGCGGATGCCGGCGACCACGTCTTCGCCTTGAGCATTGGTCAGGTATTCGCCATAGAGCGTGTTTTCGCCGGTGCCGGGGTCGCGCGTAAATGCCACGCCGGTGCCCGAGCTGTCGCCCAAGTTGCCGAACACCATGGTGCAGATATTGACCGCCGTGCCGTTGGCCATGTCTTTGGTGATCTTGAATTGGCGGCGATAGTCGACCGAGCGCTTGCCGTTCCACGATTGGAATACCGCCTTGATGGCGATTTCAAGCTGCTCCATCGGATCTTCGGGGAAGGGATGGCCTTTGACTTCTTTGACGATGGCGAGGTAGGACTCGACCAGGCTTTGCAGATTTTCGGCGCTGAGGTCGAGGTCGCCTTTGGCGCCGACTTTATGCTTGATCGCTTCCATCGCAGCGTCGAAGCGTTGATCCGAAACGCCTAAAGCGATCTTGCCGTAGAGCTGAATGAAGCGACGATAGCTGTCCCAGGCGAAGCGGGCGTTGCCGGTTTGCGCGATCAAGCCTTTAAGCGTCGTGGGGTTCAAGCCGAGGTTAAGGATGGTGTCCATCATGCCGGGCATCGACATCGCGGAGCCGGAACGTACCGAGACCAGCAGCGGGTTTTCTGCGCCGCCGAAGTTCTTGCCGGTGTCGGTTTCGAGTTCCTTGATGTGCTCGCGCACTTGATCCATCAAGCCGGCGGGCAGTTCGTTGGAGCTCAGATAGGCGATGCAGCTCTGGGTGGTGATGGCGAATCCCGGTGGGACGTTGAGCCCGATTTGCGTCATTTCGCAAAGATTGGCGCCTTTGCCGCCGAGCAGCATCTTGTTCTTGCCGTCGCCGCGCTTGAACGAATAGACATAAGACTTGGTGTTCATATTTTGCGTACTCTCCTGATTGTAGTGGTTGGGTAGATAGGTGGGCGCCCGAAGTGCGTCCGGAACTGCTGTGTAAAACCGTCGATTTTCCGTGTTGCCGGTCAGCGAATACTGTGAAGCTTTTGTGCCCTCTTTTTAGCATGCTTCGCGCGCGAGCGGATGAAGCGGCGCAAATTCATCTGCGACAGATCTGTGCGATGCGGTTTGGCGCGGGGCTTGCCTTGCGGCTTGCAGTTGCGCTCACTGCCCGATTGCCGAGTGTTACAATCGAAGCATCGATTGACAGGGCGCACGCGATTTTGAAAAGTGCGCCCTGTCGTTTTTTGGAGCAAGTAGCTATGCCGGTGATTACCTTACCCGATGGATCTCGACGCGAAGTTCCTCCGTCTTCGTCTGTGGCGCAGTTGGCGCAATCGATAGGCAGTGGGTTGGCCAAGGCGGCGCTCGCCGGGCGTGTGGATGGTCGTCTGGTCGATTTGTCGTTTTCGATAGCGCAGGATGCGCAAGTCGCCATCGTGACGGATAAAGACGCCGATGGCCTGGAAGTGATTCGTCACTCGACGGCGCATTTATTGGCCTATGCCGTTAAAGAGTTGTTTCCCGAGGCGCAGGTGACGATAGGCCCGGTGGTGGAAAATGGCTTCTATTACGATTTTGCCTATAAGCGTCCGTTTACGCTGGAAGATTTGGCGACCATCGAAAAGCGTATGGCCGAGTTGGCGAAGAAGGATTTTCCGATTGTGCGCGAGGTTTGGTCGCGCGATAGCGCCGTGGAGTTTTTCAAGGCGGCGGGCGAGCACTATAAGGCCGAGTTGATCGCGGCGATTCCGCTCGGCGACGACGTTTCGCTGTATCGCGAAGGCGACTTTATCGATCTTTGTCGCGGCCCGCATGCGCCTTCGACCGGGAAACTTAAATTTTTCAAGTTGATGAAGGTCGCCGGCGCGTATTGGCGCGGCGATTCGAACAACGAGCAGTTGCAGCGCATTTACGGCACGGCGTGGGCGAAAAAAGAAGACCTCGACGGCTATCTGCATATGCTGGAAGAGGCCGAAAAGCGCGATCACCGCAAATTGGGGCGGCAACTCGATTTGTTTCATCTGCAAGACGAAGCGCCCGGTCTGGTGTTTTGGCATCCGCAGGGCTGGACCGTGTGGCAGGAGATCGAGCAATATATGCGGCGAGTCTATCAGGACAACGGTTATCTCGAAGTGCGTTGTCCGCAGATTCTGGATCGGCGTCTATGGGAGAAGTCGGGTCATTGGGAGCATTACAAAGACAATATGTTCACTACCGAGTCGGAGAAGCACGACTATGCGGTGAAACCGATGAACTGTCCGGGTCATGTGCAGATTTTCAATACGGATGTGCGTTCCTATCGCGATCTGCCGCTGCGCTATGGCGAATTCGGCGCTTGTCATCGCAACGAACCATCCGGGGCTTTACATGGCGTGATGCGCGTGCGCGGCTTTACTCAGGATGATGGTCATATTTTTTGCAGCGAGGATCAGATTCGCGGCGAGGTGACGGCGTTCAACGAGCTGGTGCGTAAGGTATATGCCGATTTCGGCTTTACGCAGATTGCGGTCAAGTTGGCCTTGCGTCCGGCGAGTCGCGTCGGCGAGGACGCGTTATGGGATAAGGCCGAGGTCGCCTTGCGCGCGGCGCTATCGACCAGCGGTTTGACGTGGGAAGAATTGCCCGGCGAAGGGGCGTTTTATGGGCCGAAGATCGAGTTCCATATTAAGGACGCGATCGGTCGTTCGTGGCAGTGCGGCACGGTGCAGGTGGATTTCTCCATGCCGCAACGCCTGGGCGCCGAGTATGTCGGCGAAGACAACGTGCGTCGCACGCCGGTGATGTTGCATCGGGCGATACTCGGGTCGATGGAGCGTTTTATCGGTATCTTGCTTGAGAACCATGCGGGCGCTTTGCCGGTTTGGTTGGCGCCGGTGCAGATTGTCGTCATGAATATTGCCGCAGCGCAGGCCGATTACGCCGAAAAAGTCGTCGCAATGCTGCGCGAAGCGGGTTTGCGCGTCGAAAGCGATTTGCGCGGCGAGAAAATTAACTATAAAATTCGGCAACATAGCCTGTCGAAGCGCCCCTACCTCGCCATTGTCGGCGATAAGGAGAAGGATGCTGGATTGGTTGCCGTGCGGGTCCGTGGCAACAAAGATCTCGGGCAAATGTCCCCTCAAGCATTGATCGAGCGCCTATTGCGCGAAAAGCGCGATCGGCACGATACGGTTTGATGGGGTCGATAGATTGTTTTTTGGAGAATTGAACCATCGCTCAAGATAAGTCGCAGCGTCTGAATGACGAGATAACCAGTCCCGAAGTCCGTTTGGTCGGGGTGGATGGAGAACAGCTTGGCATCGTCCCGATCCGTCAGGCGTTGGCAATGGCCGAGGAGGTCGGTGTGGATTTGGTGGAAATCGCCCCGATGGCGAAACCTCCGGTCTGCAAAATCATGGATGTCGGCAAGTTTCGCTATCAGGAAGCGAAACGGGCGCATGAGGCCAAGCTGAAACAGAAGCAGGTTCAGGTCAAGGAGGTTAAATTCCGTCCCGGCACCGACGAAAACGACTATCAGATCAAGCTCAGAAATGTGACCAAGTTTCTGAGCGAGGGCGATAAAGCCAAGATTACCTTGCGTTTCCGCGGGCGCGAAATGGCGCATCAGGAAATCGGCATGCGTATGCTGGAGCGTATCAAGGCCGATCTCGAACAGCAGGCGATGGTGGAGCAATTTCCCAAGATGGAAGGCCGACAGTTGATTATGGTGCTGGCGCCTTCGCGCAAAAAACAGCATTGATTCGACTGGAGTGGCGATGGAATTTTTCCGTGCGCAATGCCGTGCGCGGAAAATGAGGCGGTTGCGGGTTACAAAGCGTTCCCATGGCGGGAAACACCTGGCAGCCGGGTAATAGGAGATCTTCGATGCCGAAGATGAAAACAAAAAGCGGCGCTGCAAAGCGCTTCAGAGTCAGGGCGTCCGGCAGTATCAAGCGCTCGCAAGCGTTCAAGCGTCACATTCTCACCAAGAAGACCACCAAAAATAAGCGTCATTTGCGCGGCACGCAAAATGTCCATGCGTCGGATGTCAAATCCGTGCGCGCGATGTTGCCGAACGCTTAAGTCTTTTTTAAGGAGGTCATACTATGTCTAGAGTGAAACGCGGTGTAACGGCGCATGCGCGCCATAAGAAAATTCTCAAGCTGGCCAAGGGTTATCGCGGTCGGCGCAGCAAGGTCTATCGTATCGCCAAAGAAGCGGTGATGAAGGCCGGGCAATATGCCTATCGCGACCGTCGTCAACGCAAACGGCAGTTCCGCACGTTGTGGATTGCGCGTATCAACGCCGCTGCGCGCGAGTTGGGTATGAAGTACAGTACGTTGATGAACGGCTTGAAGAAGGCGTCGATCGAAGTGGATCGTAAGGTATTGTCCGATCTGGCGGTATTCGACAAGCCGGCTTTCGCCGCGCTGGCGAATCAAGCTAGGGCGCAGCTTACCGCGTAGTTGACGCGCGATTGACGCGTTTTTGTTCGACAGCGCGTATGAATGGAAGGCGGCGCAAGCGGCCTTCCGTTATCGTTTTTATGAACGATAATTTCGATGTTTCTCACTTCACCTGTTTTGTCGTTCGATCGATGGATAACCTGGATCAACTAGTTAATTCGGCGCTGGCCGATTTTGCGGCTGCCAACGAGTCCGCTCGCCTTGAAGATGCGAAGGCGCGCTATCTTGGCAAAGAAGGCTCGCTGACGGCGATGTTGAAAGGCTTGGGCAAATTGCCTGCCGACGAGCGCAAGAGCGCCGGGGCGGCGATCAATCTGGCCAAGACGCGCTTGGAGGCGGCGCTGACGGCGCGGCGCGACGATTTGCGTCAGGCGCAGTTGCAAGCTCAGTTGGCGACCGAGGCGCTGGATGTGACTTTGCCGGGGCGCGGTTTGGCGCGGGGCGGTTTGCATCCGGTGACGTTGAGCCTGGATCGCATCGAGCGCTTGTTTCGCTCCATCGGTTTCGATGTCGCCGACGGGCCGGAGATCGAGACAGATTGGCATAATTTCACTGCATTGAATACGCCGCAGAACCATCCGGCGCGTTCGATGCACGACACCTTTTATCTGTGCGACGAGAATTCCAATGTATTGATGGATGCGATGTTGCGCACGCATACCAGCCCGGTGCAGGTGCGCGCCATGCAGGCGCATGTGGCGCAGTATCGCGCATTGGAAACTTTGCCCGAGTTGAAAGTTATTTGCCCAGGGCGGGTGTATCGCGTGGATTCCGATGCGACGCATTCGCCGATGTTCCATCAAGTCGAGGGCTTGTGGATCGCCGAACGCGTCAGCTTCGCCGACCTTAAAGGAATTTTGGTGGATTTCCTGCGCCGCTTCTTCGAGAGCGACGACCTTAAAGTACGTTTTCGTCCTTCGTTTTTTCCGTTTACCGAGCCTTCCGCCGAAATCGATGTCGCTTTTATGAGCGGAGCGCAGGAGGGGCGCTGGCTGGAAATCGCCGGTTGCGGCATGGTGCACCCCAATGTATTGCGGTGCGGCGGGTTCGATCCGGAAAAATATCTTGGTTTTGCTTTCGGCATGGGGCCGGATCGTCTGAGCATGCTGCGTTACGGCATCGACGATCTGCGTTTGTTCTTCGAGGGCGACCTGCGTTTCTTGTCCCAGTTCGACTGAGCGCGCCTTTACGAATGTAATTTTTTTAAGCTCGATTATGCAATTTTCAGAATCCTGGCTACGTTCCCTGTGTAATCCGCCGCTATCTACCGAAGGATTGTGCCATGTGTTGACCATGGCCGGGCTGGAGGTGGAGGAACTCGAACCGGCGGCGCCGCAGTTTTCCGGCGTGGTCGTCGCTCAGGTCTGCACGGTCGATAAACATCCCGCGGCGGATAAGCTCAAGCTATGCACGGTCGATGTCGGCGGGCGCATTTTGCAGATCGTGTGCGGAGCGCCGAACGTCGTTGCCGGTATCAAGGTTCCTTGCGCCGTGTCGGGGGCGGTGTTGCCGGCGCCGACGGGAGGCGTCGCTTTGGCAATCAAAGACGCCAAAGTGCGCGGCGTCGAAAGCTTCGGCATGCTGTGTTCGGCGCGCGAGTTGGGCATTGCCGAAGATCAAGGCGGCTTGCTGGTGCTGCCGGAGGACGCCCCTGTCGGCGTCGATCTGCGTGCTTATCTCGATCTCGACGATCGTCTGATTACCTTAAAACTGACGCCGAATCGGGCCGATTGCCTTTCGCTGTTGGGGATTGCGCGCGAGTTGTCGGCATTGACCGGCGCGCCGCTGACCGCACCGACCATCGAGGCGGTGGCTCCGACGCTGACGGATACGCGTGCTATCGTTCTGGAGGCGCCGGACGCCTGCCCGCGCTACTGTGGACGCGTGTTGCGCGATTTGAACGCCAAGGCGGCGACGCCCGAATGGATGAAGCGGCGGATCGAACGTAGCGGCGTGCGCTCGATTTCGGCCTTGGTCGATATCGCCAATTATGTGATGCTCGAGTTGGGGCAGCCGCTGCATACCTTCGACGACGCCAAGCTGACCGGGGCGATTCGCGTGCGTTATCCGCGTAGCGTCGATGGGCAGGTCGAAAAAATTCGCTTGCTGAACGAGCAAACGGCGCCGCTTGCCGCCGATACCGCGTTGATTGCCGACGATAGGGGCGCCTTGGCGATTGCCGGCATTATGGGCGGAGACGAGTCCGGAGTCACCGTCGACACCCACGATGTGTTTCTCGAAAGCGCTTTTTTTGCGCCGCGAGCGATTTCCGGTAAAGCGCGCGCCTTGGGTTTTTCTTCCGATGCGTCGCATCGTTACGAGCGGGGCGTCGACTTCGATTTGCCGCAGCGCGCCATCGAGCGTGCGACGCAGTTGATGTTGCAGATATGCGGCGGGGCCGCAGGGCCGGTGGTCGAGGCGCTGGATCGTGCGCAACTGCCGACCCGACCGGCGGTGCGTTTGCGCATCGAGCGCATCGAGCGCGTGCTGGGCATGCGCTTGGACGCAACGCGAGTCGAAGCCTTGCTGAAGGGCTTGGGGCTATCCGTCGAGCGTATGACGACGAGCGGGGGCGCGGAGTTTCAGGTGATTCCTCCGTCGTTTCGCTTCGATATCGAGTACGAAGAAGATCTGATCGAGGAGTTGGCGCGTATCGTCGGTTACGACAATATCCCGTCCGCGCCGCCGCTCGCGCGTTTGGCGATGATGCCGGCCTCCGAGCATAGTCGCAGCCCGATGACTTTGCGTCGTTGTGTGGCCGAGCGCGATTACCGCGAGGTGGTGACCTATAGCTTTGTCGATGCGGCATGGGAGCATGACTTTTCCGGCAATACTCGACCGGTCGCTTTGGTCAATCCCATCGCCAGCCAGATGGGAGTAATGCGTTCGTCCTTGATCGGCGGTTTGGTGGGGGCGTTGACGACCAATCGCAAGCGTCAAGTGGAGCGTGTGCGGATTTTCGAAGTGGGGCGTTGTTTTGCCTACAGCGATGCAGGCGAGCCGGTGAAAGGATTTACCCAGCCCTTGCGCATTGCGGCCTTGGCGGCGGGGCCGGCGCTTGCCGAGCAATGGGGGAGTCCCGCGCGTCGCATCGATTTTTACGATGTCAAAGGCGATGTCGAGGCGCTGCTGGCGCCGACAGGCGGCGCCCTGGAGTTCGCGGCGATGCAGCACCCCGCTTTTCATCCGGGACGTTGCGCTAGCGTGAGTTTGGATGGGCAGGCGATAGGCGTGCTCGGGGAACTGCATCCGCGTTGGCTGCAAAAATACGAATTGGGGACGGCGCCGGTGCTGTTTGAGTTGGAGTTGCCGGCGTTGTTGCGCACCGCGTTGCCGCGTTATGTCGAAGTGTCGCGTTTTCCGACGGTGATTCGCGACCTCGCCTTGGTTGTGCCGTTGCAACAAGAAGTCGCGCCCTTGCTGAATGCGTTGCGCGCCGCCGCTCCTGCAGTAGTGCGCGATATTGTTTTGTTCGATATTTACCAGGGTAAAGCTCTGGAGGGCGACAAAAAGAGCCTGGCGTTTCGCGTGGCGATGCAGGATGCTCACCGCACTCTCGACGATGCACGCATCGAGGCGGTCGTAGCCAGCTTGCTGGCAGTGGCTGCTCGCGATTTCAATGCGATACTCAGAGGGTAAATGAAACTACATGTGGAGCCGATATGGCGACTTTAACCAAGGCGGAACTCGCCGATATGCTTTTTGAACAAGTTGGCCTGAACAAGCGCGAGGCCAAGGACATGGTCGAGGCGTTCTTCGACGAGGTTCGCATTGCGCTGGAGTCCGGCGGCAGCGTGAAACTTTCGGGATTCGGCAATTTCGAATTGCGCGAAAAACCCCAGCGTCCGGGGCGTAATCCCAAAACAGGCGAGGAGATCCCGATTTCGGCGCGGCGCGTGGTGACGTTCCATGCAAGTCAAAAACTCAAGGCGGTAGTCGAGGAGTTCTCTCGTGGCGACAGCCAACAGTAACCGCGACGAACTTCCGCCGATCCCCGCCAAGCGTTATTTCACGATCGGCGAGGTGAGCGATCTGTGCGGGGTTAAACCGCATGTGCTGCGCTATTGGGAGCAGGAATTTACGCAGTTGCGCCCGGTTAAACGTCGCGGCAACCGTCGCTACTATCAGCATCATGAAGTGTTGTTGGTGCGGCGCATTCGCGAACTGCTCTACGCGGAAGGTTTCACCATCAGCGGTGCGCGTCATCGCCTGGAAGAGGGGCAAGGTAAGGCGCACGAGCCCGAGCCGGAGATTGCGGTCTTGCCGGTCTCCTTGACCTCGGTGCGCGCCGAATTGGCGGCTTTGATCGAGTTGCTGCGCTGGCCCTGACGCTCGATCATGCTTGGCTGGGTCAATCGGGTTTAGGCGTTCGGGTTCGGGCGGCGGCGCGCACGCGGGCCGTTGCGTGCCGACCGTCTCGCCAGCGCCGACTTTTGTAATGGTTTCATCGGCTTGGCGCAAGCCGGTTCTTTTGCTGCAATCGGTGTCGATGTGAATTTCTAAAGGATGTTTGACCAAGGGCGTTTTGCCGTGGATACTTCGCCTTTCGTCGAAATTTTCGTGCTCCCGATTTGAAATCGCTCCCCATGCCGCAGGATGATAAAAAAACCGAAGTGAAGTCGTCGCCCTTGTCTCTTGCGGGGATGAGGGAGAGCGGTCGCCGGCTATTTCGTGGGGCCAGTGCGTTGACGACAAAAGTCGTCCATCTACCGAACTCGACGGTGCGCGTGGCCTCGGCGTTTGTGCCGATGTCGCGCCTGCTGGCGAGCGAGCGGCATATCGGCGGCGAGGAGTTCAGCGAGGAACTGGATAGAATCTTCGAGGCGCTGTACGAGCATCCGCTGACCGAGCAGACGCGGCGATTTACCAATTACCTGCGTTCGCGCAATGTGCTGCCGAACGAGGGATCGACCGAAAATCTGATTCGCTTCGTGGTGCATGAGTCGGTGGCGCGTTCGCCGATTCCCGTGCCGCAACAGATCGTCGACGAATTTTGGACCTTTTTCCATGAATTGATGACCGATCCCGAGTTACGGGGCTTGGCCGATCTGAATCTGGATATCGTCCGCTTATTGCTCAAGACCTACGAGCCATTGTTGGTCGATGTCATCAATGAGCTCAAGGATATCTTCTTCTCCAACCAGTCGCGCCTGAACACTCTGGTGCGCCGAGTGCAGGTGGTGCGTCGCGATCTGCATATTATCCGGCGACAAATCAGAGCCTTACGCTATATTCGTCCGTTCTTCCAGACCGATATCAAGGATTACCACGCTCAAGCGCAGATCGTGGCGCAGATGGTGCGCGAATTCGGGCCGTTTTTCATCAAAATGGCGCAAGTGGCCGCCGCCACGGCGGACTTTTTGCCGGAAGAGATCGCCAAGGAATTGGCGGTGTTCCAAGAGGACGTGCCGCCGATGTCTGCCGACGAGGCGAGAACTGCGCTGATCGACAGCTTCGGCCGCCCGCCCGAAGAGATTTATTTCGGTTTCGACGCCGAACGTCCCTTGAAATCGGGTTCGATCGGTTCGGTGTATCTGGTGAAAAAACCGGTGATGGTGGAAGGTCGCGAACATTTGTTGCCTGTGGTGATCAAGATCGGTCGGCATAATCTCGATCGCGAATTTCTCATGGGCAAAACCTCGATCGGTTTGATGCTGCTTTCGAGTCAATATTGGGCGCCTCACGGTAAATTCACGCCCTTTCTCAAAGCCATGGCCGAGCAGATCGATGGTTTTGTCGAGGGTTTTCGCGCCGAATTGCAGTTCGAACGCGAGGCTGAAATGCAGTCGAGTTTCGCGCGGCGCGCGCAGAACAGTCGGATTTGGCGGGTGCCCAAGGTCTATGTCGCCACCGAGCGCGTGATCGAAATGGAGTTTGTGCAGGGGGCGGTGAATATTTCGCGCGCGGTGAATTACTTTAAGCCGCGCAATCCGGTGGCGTATCGCCGCGAACTCGCTCAAAAGTTTTTGTACACCGTATTGACGCATATTTTCGTCTATCAGGAAGTGCATGGCGATCTGCATCCCGGCAATGTCATGGTGGACCAGGAGGGATGTTTGCACCTGATCGATTGGGGCAACACCATCCGGCTCGCCGGCAAGTCGGCGCCGGTGTTCAATTACCTCAAGGGGGCGTTGGTGGCCGATCCGGAGATGTTGACGGATGCCCTGATCGCGATTTGCACCGAGCCTCAGTCGGCTTTGAAGCGGCGAGCGGAAATTCGGGAGGTGCTGATGCGGACCTTGGAGAAAAAGGATATCAAGCCGCTCTCCTACGATTTTCTCTGGAGTTTGTACGAAGAAGGCCCGGAGGGTTGGACGCGACGCGTCAATACCTTGGCGCATCTGATGTCGAACACCCAGCAACTGGGCTTGGTGGTGCGCGGCGAGTACCTGCACCTGTCGCGCTCGTTTGCGGCCATGGTGGGGACGCTGGGCAGCCTTTATGACGGTGTGCCTTGGTATTGGGTGATGTACGACGTGTTGTTCGCGATCAATAGTTTTCCCGCCAAGTTGTTGCAGGATTTTCTGTTATCGAAAAAGACCGACATCCGACGCTCGATGCATAACCTGGCGCGGCGTTTGGTGTTTGCGGACACGGCGAAGAAAGCGCCGCGTGCGGCGACGGCGCATTACCATGGACAGAACGCCGTCCATATGAAAAAACGGGCGCCCTGAGAATCTCGGGCGCCCGCTAAACCAAACTAAGCCAAACTAAGCAACGCAGGATAATCGGTCGCTGCGTTGCTGCCTACATATCAGACGTGATAGGCCGATTCGCCGTGTGAGGTGACATCCAGACCTTGCCGTTCTTCGTCTTCGGCGACACGCAGACCGATAAAGATATCCACGATCTTGTAGCAGGCGAAGGCGACGATCCCCGACCACGCCAGAGTCACGCCCACGGCGGTTGCCTGAACGATAACTTGATCGACGATCGAATAGTTATCCGCTACTTTATTCGCCACATAGTCGTAGATGCCTACGCCGCCCAAGCTGGGAGCCGCGAAGACGCCGGTCAGCAGCGCGCCCAAAATACCGCCTACGCCATGAACGCCGAACACGTCGAGCGAGTCGTCGGCGCCGAGTAAGCGTTTCAGACCATTGACACCCCACAGACAGACCGCACCGGCGATCAGGCCGATCGCCAAGGCGCCGCCGACGCCGACAAAGCCGGCGGCAGGTGTAATCGCCACCAGACCCGCTACCGCGCC
>DATETD010000083.1:0-10409 GCA_035283885.1 Rhodocyclaceae bacterium | reverse complement strand
GGCGTGCGATCTGCATCGAACGCGTATCCGTTTTCTTCAGGTAACTGAAGGCGAAAGGCAATTCGCCCGGCGATTTTTCGGCTTGGTAGGCTGCCGCCAGCGCACGCTGCGTCGTCTTCTTGAATAGGCCGTAGGTCTGGTTGAAGTTGCCGTACAGACGCACCGCGCCGATTTTGCGCAGATCGTTATAGTCCAAGCCGGTTTCGTCCTGCACCAGCAGCGGCGCGGCCTGGGTTAAGGCGTCGCGCAGTATCGTGAAGTAAGGCTCCTGCAACAGATGGGACGCCGCTTTGAGCAGCGTGGGCTTGCCCGCCATACGCTCGATCCAGGCCCGTTGCGGCGCGCTGGCCTTCAAGCCGGCATCGGAGAGATCCATGCGCAGATAGTCCAAGGTCGTATCGCGACCGTCTTTGCGTAAGGACAAACGCACCGAACGCCATTTTTCGCCGCCCGGTCGGGGCGTCCACTCGCCCTTTTCGGCATCGAATTCGAGCGGCGCGATGTCTTTGACCTCGTAGCCGAGTCGCGCGGCGAAAGCCAGCAGCAGGCTGGAGACGCCTATGCTTGTGGCTTTATCTTTCTGATCGTCGTCGAGGTCTTCGGTGCGAAAGAATCCCAATGTGCCGAACTTTTCCCAAGCGGCGCCGAATTTTTCGAGAAATTCGCGGCGTTGCTGCGGGTTCATGTTTTCAGGATAGGCCGGACGCCGGGCGTTTTGCATCGCCACCAGCACATAGCGTTCGGCTTGAGGATACATGCGCGCCACCGTCGGAAAATCGGGGCCGGAAAAGGGGTAGAACACCGTACCGCCGCCAGCATACGCTACTTCGCGCTTCGTCCAGTCCTGCAAGGGTAGGCCGATCTTGGTGTCGTATTTGGCCCAGGCGGCGTCGACGCGACGCCGATAGGTCTTCTGCACGCTATCGGCATTGCTTGCGGCATTGCTTGCGGCATTGCTTGCGGCGAGAGCGGCAAGATTTTGGGCGGCCTGCTGCTGCGAAATTTCCGCCGCGATGGCGGGTGACAAGGAAGCGGCTAGCGTTAGGGCGCAGCTTAGGAAAATGCGTTTTGTGAAGTATTTCGTCATTCTATTTCGGGAAAATTGGTAAAGCGGTTGTCCACGAAAAACACGAAAAGCACGAAAAAATGCCGAATATACTATCGGCGCAGCATTTTGTTTTTGTTCGTGTCTTTCGTGTCTTTCGTGGATGAGAATGATTTTGGATGAAGCGTGGTTTTAAATAAAGCGGTTCATGCCCATCCGCGCCAGAAAGAACAGGCCGATCAGTCCGAGTGCGATGGCGACTTCGTTCGGGCTTTGCGAGGCGCCCAGCACCAGGATAATCGACGAGACGCCGACGAACAGCGGGGCGAAGAGGTAGCGGGTGAGGATTAGCGCCCAGCCGGGTTTATCGTATGCTCGGCGATAGAGGCACAGCACGCACAGAATCGGAAACAATCCCAACAGGAAGCCCATCACGGTGAGTATCTGCACGAAGGAGCCGGTCAGCACCATGAAAATCGAGAGTCCGGCTTGCAGCCATACCAGGCGCGGATTCACTGTGGGAGCGCGGCGGTCGGCGCTGTCGGCAGCTCCGGCGGCAGCGGCGCCGAACCAGTCGAGCATCGCGGCGAGCACGCGCGGGCCGAGAAACGCCGATACGCCCAAGGACGATAGCATTGCAAAAGCCACCAGTCCCGAAAATACCGACGACGCTTCGGCGCCGAACAGGTGTTTGACCAGTACGGCGATGACCGGACGCACGCCTTCGAGTGCGCCGGCGGGCAGTTGCGTCAGCAGCACGGCATTGATGGTGACATAGAGCAGCGCGATGATCGTCGCGCCGACGATCATGATGCGGCGCACGTTGCGTATCGGTTCGTGGATTTCGCCCGCGACATAGACGGCGGCGTTCCAGCCGCTATAGGCGAACATCACCAGCATCATCGCCAGCCCCCAGGACGGGCCGAACTCGGCGCTTTGGGCGGGTAAGGCCGCGGGCGGCAGGTTGACGGCGGTCGGGGCGGCGAGGAAGAGTCCATACAGCGCCAAGCCCGCCAGTAAGGAAAATTTGGCGGCGGCGAGTAGGGTTTGAATCCGTAAGCCCACCGGCCCGAGCAGGCCATGCAAACCGGTCACCAGCAGCAAGGCGATGCAGGCGACGATCTTGGGATGCGCGCTCGATTGCGGCAAGGCTTCGCCGAGATAGTCGGCCAAGGCGAGCGAGGTCGCCGAATTGCAGGCCGCAAAGCCGACGACGAACGAAGTCAAACCGGCGATTTCGCCTAGCGTCGGCGAAATCGATTCGCGCAAAATGGTGGCTTCGCCGCCGTTGCGCGGTAAGCTGCGCGCCAACTCGCCGTAGCACCACGCGCCGATCCATGCCAGCAGCCCGCCGGCCACCCAGACGCCGAGTACGGCGTTGGGCGTTTTGACCAGCGACAGGATAATCCCGGTGGTGGTGAGGATGCCGGTGCCCAGCATGCTGGCGACGATCAGGAAGATGGCGGAGAAGGTGTCGAGAGGTTTGCTCATGGGGGGCGAATGTAGGCTAGCTGCGGGAAATTCAAAATGAATCAGCGGGCGCGATTCTAGACGAGAAGCGGAATCGATCTGGTCGAAACCGCGTTTTTTCGGCAGTTATTCAAAAAAGTGTTGTATTCATCGCAATGTTGCGCCGCCTTTACGGCGAATGCGGACTGCCGCCATATAAACGCAACGTGCCGACGAAATACACCGCGACGCCGGTTGCGAAAACCGCCAAATAGCCGACCTCGCCGTACCCGGCGATCCGTCCCGAGGCGGCGCTGGAGATCAGCGTGCCGCCGACATAGGCCGCCGCTCCGGAAGCCAGTTGTTGGATGGCGCCGTTCATCGACAAAAAAGTGCCGCGCAGCCGGGGTTCGACCGCCGAGGTAACGATGGCCATCGCCGGCGTCATCCGGCCCGATACCAGAATGAAAAACAAGGTAGTAGCGCATACGACCAGCCACAGCGGAGCGGGCGGTAGATGCGTTTGTATTAATAGCGGCGCAATCGAGCCTAAGGCGACGATGCGATACATCTTCACTTTGCCGAATTTATCCGCTAGATGGCCGATCAGGCGCGAGGTCGCGAAGGTGGCTGCGCCTCCGACCAAATAGATCAAGGGGATATCGTCCGGTAAAACGCCGACGTTGAAGGTCAGGTGTATGGTGATGAACGGAATCACGCTGAAACTCGCGAACATCACCATGGCCATGAAGATCAAGGCCTTGATGCAGTTGTTATCGCGTAGTACGGCCTGCACCGACGCTAAGGGGTGTGTGCGTTTGGCATCGACGTTCGGCGGGTGTTCGAGGTGGCCGCGCAGTTGCGGCAGCACCTTCCACGCCACGACCAGCAAGCCGCAGGCGATGACGGCGATAAAAACGAAGGGAAAGCGCCAGCCGAAGCGATTGGCCAGAAACAGCGATAAGGGCACTCCGGCGATGGTGGCGACGGCAAAGGCCGACATGACGGTTCCGCTGGCGCTGCCGCGACGTTCGAACGGAATCAGATCGCCGACCAGGGTGTACACCATCGATCCGAGTACGCCGCCAAACGCGCCGGCGGCGCAACGCGCCAGCAGCAAGGAGCGGAAACCGGCGGCCAAACCGCAGGCCAAGGTGGCGAGCGCAAACAGCGCGAACAGATTCAACAGCATGCGTTTGCGCTCGAAGCGGTCGATAAACATCGCCGCAAGCAGGCCCGAAAAGGCGGCGGAAAAGGTATAGGCCGAAACCAGCAGACCGAATTCGTGCGTCCCGACCTGGAGTTCGCGCATCAGCATCGGGCCGAGCGGCATCATGATCATGAAATCGAGGATATGCGCGAACTGTATCCCGGCCAATGTCAGCAGCAAGGCGCGCTCGCGCGCCGGATCGAAGGTTTGGGCAACGGTGGGGGGCGAAGCGTTCAAGGGGGCGGCGCCTATCGGGTCAAGGTGAATGAAAATGTAACGACGGAGTATAACGATGCGTTGTCGATTGCGACGGATCGGCGATAGGGGGCAATGCGCGCTATCCCGCATCGAAAAGTCGGCGCTGGCGGGACGGATAGCGCATCGCGTAGGTTCCGATATTTCTTTCAACGTATTGACATTACTGACATCGAGCACGTAATATGTCTGAAGGGGTACGCATTCTTTTTATTTAATATCGATCCGAGGATAATACTATGTTTAAGAAACTTCGATTTTTATCCGTGTTGGCGCTGTCTGCAGGCGCTTTGGCGATGTCGTCTTCCTCCGTTGCGTTCGATGGTAAAACGATTACGGCGGCGTCCGATCCTTACCCGCCATTTGTCGATCCTTACAATCCGCTGGATGGACTTTCGTTGGAAGTAATACGCGCTGCATTCAAAACCCAGGGTTATCAAGTAAAAATGGAATATGTGCCGTGGGCGCGCGCCGAGCATGGCGTCAAGGATGGGGTCTATGATATTTTGCCGAATGTCTGGCATACCGAGGCGCGCACCAAGGAGCTGTTATACAGCACTCCATACGCGACGAATACGGTCAAATTCATTAAGCAGCGTGGCGACGCCTTCGATTTCAAAGGGATGGACAGTCTGAAGGGTAAGCGTATCGGTACGATACGCGATTATGGCTACAGCGACGAATTCAACAATTCCAAAGCTTTCGTGCGAGAAGACGTCTCCGACTTTATGCAGAATATAAAGAAACTGGCGACCAAGCGCATCGATTTGACGCTGGAAGACGAGATCGTCGCTAAATTCCAGATCGGGCGTAACGATCCTGCGGCGATGGACAAAATCGAATTCGCCAAAACTCCGCTCAACAGCAAGCCGCTGTATATTGCGTCTGGATTGAAAAATCCACGGCATAAGGAATTGATCGACGCTTTCAATAAGGGTTTTGAATCGATCAAAAAAGATGGAACCTTGGAGGCGATTTTCAAAAAATATGGAATTACGCTCTAAGTGTTTTCTCGATTTACTCTTCCATTGTTAAGGCGAACCCGAGTTTTCCGGTAGCGGCGGCGAGGTGCTTCAAGGCCTCGTCGTATTCGTAGCTCACGACCGCATTTTCGAGCGGCGTCAAGCCTGCTCCCAGTGCGGCTTGGAACAGATCGCGGTGCTGCTTGAGCACTTCGTTGGCCTTGGAGTTGTCGTTGGCGAGCAAGGCGGCCAACTTGATGCAAACGCTCTCCAGCGCGGCTCTATCGACCGACGACGCGTTCGTGGCGATCGGTGCGGGCGGTTCTGCCGGCAGTTTTTGCTGTAGCACGGCGACGAGCTGTTTCAAGCGGATTTCGGTCGCGGCGAGCAGGCTATCGACCGATGCGCGCACTTGTCTGGCTTTGATTGCCGCTTCAAGCTCGGCGGCGTCGCCTTGCAGTTCTACGGCGCCGATATTGCCGGCCAGGCCTTTGAGCGTATGGGCGACGCGTTCGGCGCTGGCCCAGTCGTCTTCGTCGAGCAGGTTGCGCATCAATTCGGCGGCGGCGTGCTGGCCGGCGACGAATTTTTTCAGCAAGGATAGATACAGGCTGTGTTTGCCGAGGACGCGCCTGAGTCCCAGGGCGATATTGAGGCCGGGTATATGGCTAGGAATAGAGTCGAAGATCGCGCGCGGGATTTCATTGCCGACGGCAAGCTCCGCGCTGGGGAGCGCCATCGGCGCGGGCGGCATGGCGTCGGCGCGCGCGGGGATCCATTTCAAAAGCATGCGCCAGAGTTCGTCCGGTTCTATCGGTTTGGCGACGAAATCCACCATGCCGGCGGCAAGACAGCGATCTTTGTCGACTTGCATCGCGTTGGCGGTCATGGCGACGATGGGGATAAGATCGTAGCGCCCGAGTTTTTTGATTTCCCGCGTGGCGGTCACGCCGTCCATCACGGGCATTTGCATATCCATTAAGATAATGTCGTAGTCGGCTTCCTGCAGGCGGCGCAGCGCGACCGCGCCGTCGCCAGCGATATCGACCACCATGCCCACATCGTGGAGCAGTTCGGTGGCGACTTCCTGATTGAGTTCGTTATCCTCGACCAGCAAGATGCGCGCGCCGCGTATCGTTTGCAGTCCATCCAGAGGCAAGATCGGTTCGTCGCTGCTGCGGTGCTGTTCGAGCCGATCCGCGCCGAGGAGGCGCATCGCGGTGTCGAACAGCAGCGAGGCGCTGACGGGTTTGACGATCACGTCTTCGATGCCGACGACTTCGGCCTGTTTGAGCACTTCTTCGCGTCCGAAGGCGGTAATCATCACCAGATGCGGCGGTGGGGAGAAGCCCATCGAACGGATCATGCGCGCGGTTTCGAGTCCGTCCATCTCGGGCATCTGCCAGTCGAGGAAGACGATTTCATACGGCGCGCCGCCCGTGGCAGGGTTCGCCGCCCGTTGCATCGCTTCCACGGCCAAACGGCCCGAAGCCACGTCGTCGACGGCGAAGGACATGCTTTGCAGCGTGGTCGCAATCACGGCGCGCGCATGGTCGTTATCGTCGACCACCAGCACCTGTCTGCCGCGCAGGTCGGCGGCGGGCAGCAGCGAGCGATGTTCGACGTGGCTGTGTCCCAATCGCGCCGTGAACCAGAAGGTCTAGCCGTGACCGAGTCGGCTATCGACGCCGACCTCGCCGCCCATCAGTTCGGCCAGTTTCTTGGAGATCGCCAGTCCGAGTCCCGTGCCGCCGAATTTGCGCGTGGTCGAGGCGTCGGCCTGGGAGAAGCTTTGGAACAGGCGACCGATCTGCTCTTCGCCGAGTCCGATGCCGGTGTCTTTGACGGCGAAATGCAGCAGCACGGCGTCGTCCGCATCGTCGAGCCGTTGCACGCGGATGGCGATTTCGCCGCGTTCGGTGAATTTGACGGCGTTGTTGGCGTAGTTGATGAGTATCTGTCCGAGCCGCAACGGGTCGCCGATCAGATAGCGCGGCACGGCGGCGTCGACGTCGAACACCAGTTCGAGCCCTTTGGCGCCGGTCTTTTCGCCGATCAGATTGGCGACATTGTCGAGCACCTTTTCCAATTCGAAATCGGTATGCTCGACGGCGAGTTTGCCGGCTTCGATCTTGGAGAAGTCGAGAATGTCGTTGATGATGCCGAGCAGATGCTGGCCCGAGCCTTGGATCTTCTTGAGATAGTCGCGCTGGCGCGGCGTCAGTTCGGTTCTGAGCGCCAGATGCGCCATGCCGATAATCGCGTTCATCGGCGTGCGGATTTCATGGCTCATATTGGCGAGGAAGTCCGATTTCATGCGGGTGGAATCTTCCGCCAGTTCCTTGGCCGCACGCATGGCGACTTCGGCGCGCTTGCGCTCGGTAATATCCGTGACCGTGCTGATCAGCAAGGTGCGGTCGCCGTCGTCGGCGACGAAGGTGGCGATCGCGACATCGATCGGGTGCTCGTCCTTATGGCGATGGCGGCTTTCGAAGTTGATCGGCTTGCCGCTGGCGCGGATCGCTTTCGCACTGTCCGGTAAATATTCGATATCGATATCGTCGACGATCTGCGTCAGGTCCATGCGGTAGAATTCTTCCGCCGTGTATCCCAAATGATCGAGCGCCGCCTTGTTGGCATAGACGGCCTTGCCGGTCGCGACGTCGATCCACAGCATCGGCCCCGAATTTTCGACGACATGGCGATTGAACAGGATTTTCTGCTCCGCCCGTTTTTGTTCGTCGATATCGAGATGAATGCCCACTACGCGTTGCGGGTGGCCGTCGCTATCGTGTTCCGCGCCGCGCGCGATATCGAGTATCCATTTCCATTCGCCGGATTTGGCGCGCATGCGCAGCGCGCAGCGGTATTCGGCGGTTTCGCCGCGCAAATGCTTTTGCAGCAGATCGACGGAATGGGGGAGATCGTCCGGGTGGGCGAGGGCGGTAAATCGATCCATGCTTGTGCCATAGATCGCTTTGAGTTCCTCGTCGGTGTAGCCCAGCATTTCCGCCCAGATATCGTTGGTGACGATTTCGGCGGAGTCGATGCGCCAATCCCATAGACCCAGATTGGCGCCGCGAATCGCCAGATCGAGCCGTTGTTCGCTTGCGGCGATCGCTAGGGCGGCGCGCTTACGTTCGCTGATGTCGCGGAACACCACCACGGAGCCGACGATGGTTTCGCCTTTGCGGATCGGGGTGGTGGTGTATTCGACTGGAATCGGCGCTCGGCCTTCGATCCACCATTCTTCGTTATCCACGGTGCGACTGTGTCCGTCGATATTGGTGAGATGAATAGCGCAGCATTCCAAGTCGACGGCGCCGCCATCGGTAAAGGTGCGTCGAATCAGTTTTTCGGTGGTGTTGCCGATCAATGCGGCTTCGCTGTAACCGAGCAATCGAGAGACGGCAGGGTTGATGAAAACGACACGCCCTTGCACATCCATGCCAATGATTCCATCGCCGACGGCGCCGAGAATCAGGCGGCTACGCTCTTCGAGCGCGGTCAATGCGGCTTCGGCTTCGCAGCGCAACGTGATATCGCGCACGGTGGCGCAGAAACAGGCGTCGCGCCCGCCGAGCGCGGGCAGGCGCGATAATCCGACCTCGACCGGAAACGTCGTGCCGTCTTTGCGCAGCCCGCGCAGGTTTTCATTCAGGCCGCCCATCAATCGCGATTCGCCGGTGTGTTGATAGTTCTCGCGCAGGCGAGCGTGTCCGGCGCGAACGTCGAGCGGCACCAGGGTTTCGATGCCGACGCCGACCAGTCCGCCGGTTTCGTAGCCGAACAGCGCGTCGGCTTGTGGATTGGCGAGCATGATCGTGCCGTATTTGTCGGACACCAGCATGCCGTCCGGCGCCGATTCGATGATGCCGCGATACCATGCCTGAGTTTCTTTAAGCTCCGCTTGCTGAAATTCGAGTTCGACCGCCTGTTCTTCGACTTGGGCGGCCTGCTTTTCCAGACTCTCCGCCTGCTGTTGGGTCGCCTCCAGCAGTTGCTGCGTTTGGCTGTTGCGCTCGATGATTTCCATCCCCATGGCGACGATGGGCGCGAGGCCGTCGAGCAGCGCGCGTCCTTCGGCGCCAAAAGGTTTGAAGCTTGCCAGTTCGAGTACGCCCAGCACGCGCTCGTTGATCGTCAGCGGCTGTATCAGTATCGATTGCGGCGTCGCCTGCCCGAGTCCCGACGAAATCTGTAGATACGATGCGGGCGGGTTTTCGATCGCAATGGTTTGCTGCTCGATCGCGCACTGACCGACCAAGCCTTGACCCCAAGCCAGCGTTGCGGCGGGACGGTCGAGGCCTGCGCCGCCATAACTGCCGATTTCGCTTAGGCGGCGGTTTTCCTCGTCGGCGACGAAGAGCATCGCCTGTCCCGCGTCGAGTAGGGGAGCGAGGCGCGCGAGCAGTCGATGGGCGAAATCGGCGTAATTGCGGGTTTGCTGCAATTCGGTCGAAATCGAGGCGATATTCGTCGTCACCCAGTGTTGCATCTCCTGTTGGCGATACACCTGTTGCAGCACTTCCACCGCCCGACTCATGTCGCCGATTTCGTTTTCGAGGTGTCGATAGGGGATGGCATGGTCCAGCCGGCCTTCGGCGAGTTCGACCATGCGGGTGCGCAGGGTTTGCAGCGGGCGGGTGATCGAGCGGTAGAAGGCGATCGACATGGCGAGGAACGTCAGAACGACGCCGGCGATCAGTAGGCCGGCGGTGCGTTTTTCGCTCAGATAGGCGTGCTTGGCTTCGGCGTCTATGGTGTGGGTGCGGCTGGCGATCGATGCGTCGAAACGTTTGAGTTGCTGCTCCAGCAATCCGTTCGGACTGGCGGCGTCGTTGTCCGTTGCGCGTTTCCAGGCTTCGTCGGTATAGCCTGCCTTGAGCAGATCGAGCGTGTCGGTGCGATAGGCGACGAAGCGGCGATAGAGGGCGTCGAGTTCGCCGAACTCTGCGGCGCCGTTTGTGCCGTCGGCGCCGGGTTTCGAGGCTTGCAGGCGCTGGATATTCTTCAGCATCAGCGCGTCGTATTCGACCAGCTTGCGGCTCAGTTCGTCGCGTTTGGCGGGATTGGTCTCGCGCACGATTTCAAGCATCAGGCGACGGATGTCGCTCGCGCTCTGCTTCAATTCGCTCGCCGCGCCGACGGATGTCTGTGCATGCTGCATAAATCGATGGTTGATCTCGGACATCCGCTGCAGTTGCGGGAAGACCGCCAAGCCGACGATTAGAATGCAGACGATGGGAACGACGAAAAACGACCCCATGCGTCGACATACGGTTAAATTCTCAAGATAGGTAATCAGCGTTTTCATCGAGAAATCCTTTTGTCGCGGCAGCCGATGTGCTTCCATGATGGGGATTCGGCGGAACTCGCCATGGATGGACATGATATCGTAGGAAATGCGGAATCCGGCGTCGCGAAAAGTCGGCGCTGGCGGGACGGATGCACAAGGCGATGCAAGCGCGTCGTAGAGAAACGGGAA
>DATETD010000082.1:0-5067 GCA_035283885.1 Rhodocyclaceae bacterium | reverse complement strand
GACTCGCCGGTGCGCGTGAGCACGCGCGGCGGCGATCTGCATATCGCTTGGGACGGCCCCGGCCATGCCGTGTCGATGACCGGCCCCGCCATCACGGTGTTTCACGCCGAAATCGAACTCCCCGCTTGAACTTTCCAACCCGCCCATCCACGCCTACAGGAATCACCATGAATTCGGACATCATGAACGCGGAATCCGTCGCGCGCTATCTCCACGATCATCCGGCATTTTTCGATCAGTACGCCGACTTGCTGACGCTGATCACCATTCCCGATCCGCATAACGGTCGCGCCATTTCGATCACTGAGAAGCAGCTATTCACCCTGCGCGACAAGGTGCGCACGCTCGAATCCAAGCTGGTCGAACTCATCAGCTTCGGCGAGGAGAACGATTCGATTTCGGGTAAGGTGCATAATCTCGGCGTCGCGTTGATCGGCGCGACCGACCATGCCTCGGTAGTGAGGCTGTTGTATTCGCATCTCGGCGGCGCATTCACCGTGCCGCATGTCGCCTTGCGTTTATGGGGCACGGGTAAAGGCAGCGGTCATGAAATGGCCCCGGTCAGCGACGCCGCCAAAGCCTTCGCCGCCAGCCTGCGCCGCCCGCTGTGCGGCTCGACCAACGGTCAAGTCGCCCTGCCGTGGTTCGGCGAAGCCGCCGCGCATCTGCGCTCGATGGCGCAGGTGACCTTGCGCGAACCCGGCGGCGCCTGCTTCGGCCTGCTGGTGATGGCGAGCGAAGAGCCGCATCGTTTCTATCCGGATCTCGGCACGCTCTATCTCGAACGCATCGGCGAAATGGCGGCGACTGCGCTGCTGCGCACGCGCGCTTAAGGTTGCAAGAGCGGATGCAAAACGTCGGCGACGCTACGGTCGAGGAGTTTCTGCGCGACCTGGCCGTGCAGCAACACGCCAGTCCGCATACGCTAAGCGCCTATCGGCACGATCTGGCGCGCTTGGCGCCGCTTGCCGCCGACGCGCCCTTGTTCGAGTTGACATCGTCGCAATTGCGACGCGGCCTAATGAATTTGCATGCCGCCGATCTCTCGCCGCGCTCGATTGCGCGCACCCTGTCCGCCTGGCGCAGCTATTTCGCCTGGGGCGTGCGCCATCGCCGCATCGCTGCCAATCCGACCGACGAGTTGCACGCCCCGAAGCGCCCGCGCCTGCTGCCCAAGGCGCTAGGCGTGGACCAAACCGGCGCGCTGCTCGACTCGCCCGACAGCGGCAGCGCAGACGGCGATGCCGACACCGACGCCGATCCCCGACTGCAAATCCGCGATCGGGCGATGTTCGAACTGTTTTATTCGTCGGGATTGCGTCTAGCCGAGCTGGTCGGCCTCGACTGGCCCGGCGGGCTGGATTTAAGCGCCGGCGAAGTTAGTGTGATCGGCAAACGCCGCAAACCGCGCATTGTGCCGGTCGGCGCAGCGGCGATCGCGGCGCTGCAACAGTGGCTGGCGATCCGCGCGGAATTCGCCCCGGCGGCGCAAACCGCGCTCTTCGTCGGTCGCTACGGCACGCGCCTCACGCCGCGCCAAGTGGAATACCGTCTGGAAATCTGGGCGAAGCGCCACGGCAGCGACGTCCATGTGCATCCGCATATGCTGCGCCATTCGTTCGCCTCGCATGTACTGCAATCCTCGGGCGATCTGCGCGCAGTGCAGGAGATGCTCGGCCACGCCAGCATCGCGGCGACGCAAATCTATACTCGATTGGATTTTCAGCATCTGGCGAAAAGCTACGATGCGGCGCATCCGCGCGCGAAAAAACCCGTCGCTACGCATCGATCGGAACCTGCCGACGACGAGCTGCCTGTTTAAGGCGGAGCGCATCGAGCGGCGTCGCGGATTTTGGTCGGATAGTTGGTCGGATAGTTCATTGCACCCGACCTACCCAAAGACTAGAGCTCGGCCCAATGCGAGCGCAGTCGATGCGAGCGCAATCGATCTGAGTATGTCGATTTAGTCTCCCATGGCGAATCGAATGCTCGCGCCGTCCGAACGGCGCGCCTCGGTCAATTCGACGAGACGTTCGTATAAGCGATTCTGGAAACGAAAAAACCGCTCAAGGGCGGTTTTTCTTTGCTGCATTCACTTGATTATTATAATTATTTTGGTAGGCGCGATTGGACTCGAACCAACGACCCCCACCATGTCAAGGTGGTGCTCTAACCAGCTGAGCTACGCGCCTACTGCAAGAACCGCATTATAAACACAAAAAAATCGAAGTCAACGATTTGTTGCACTAGCGGCTACTTAGTGACGAGGTGAAATTAAAAGCCATATTTCGATGGCGTTATCATTTACCGTTTCAGACCGCTACAAATTGGCGAAAATCCGGGTCGGTTCCAACGGGATACCGCAAACGATGATCGAACTGTTGATCAAATCGACGGTTTCCCATGTGTCGCCGCGTCGTAACATCAGCGTGATTCGTCGAGTCCGTGGCTCGATCATGACGTACTCCTGCAAGGAAGGCAATGAGCGGTAAAGCTGTGCTTTAACGTCGCGGTCATAGCTTGCGGTGGCGCCGGGCGAGGCGACCTCAATGATCGCACGCGGGTGCTCTATGGCTCCTTCGGATTGATGGTCCCGTTCATCGCAGGTCACGACGACATCCGGGTAAAGGTAGTTCTCCAGCACCTTCACCTTCCGGTCGCCTTTATAGACGCGGCACGGCGTCGCAAAAAGGGCATTCCAAAGTGTGACGAATGCCGCACCGGCGACCTCTTCATGGCTGCGCGAGGCTCCGGCCATCGCGTAGATTTCCCCTGCGATGAACTCATGACGTTCTTGTTGCAACAGTTCCCAATCCGGAAACTCCTGGCTTGAAATCGGCATTTTCTTGGCTGCAAGCATAATATCGTCAATGAAAGATGAAAGTTTTTGAGGGTTTCATGTGAGCCAGTCGCAGACTCGCAGTTTAAGGGAAACTTTGCCCGCCATGGTCGGAATGGTCTGGAAGCTTACCACTGGATTGTGCAAAACTTGGGTGCAATTATGCAGTCGATAGCAATTTAGACGGCGGAATCAGACATTCAGCGGGAATGCCAAAATTTATTGGTAGGCAACGATCGAGGCTGTTTTCAGTCTAGCGTTTAGTCGGCGGGCGCGAGTTGCCGGCGCAATTGCTCGATCGAGGCGTCGAGTTTGCTCGCCATTTCGGCCAGCAGGTCGCGCCCGTAACGGCGCGCTTGGCGCACGGCGACGAAGAGTTCGTAGAGGCGTGAGCCGAATAGGCGGTGCAATTCGTTCTGGATTTCGCTTAAGCGGCTGCGCAGGCGGTCGACCTTGCGTTGTAAAGTCGGCGCTGGCGAGACGGTGGGGACGGCAGGGGGGGCGTTGGGCGCGTTCTGCGCGGTGGCGTTCGCGTCGCGTCGGCCTTCTTCCCACAGCGTGGCGAGTTCGCGCAAGGCGGTTTCGTCGCCGGCGCGATAGGCGCGGTTGGCTTCGGACATCAGATGGGTGCGCCAGGCGCGATCGGCTTCGTTTTCGGCGCGGTCGGGATGGATCTTCTGCGCCAATTGGCGGAACATTTTTTTGACATGATCCTTGGGGCGGAAGCTCGCAGGCTCGTCGGCGTTGGCGGCCTTGAAGCGGTGGCTTTCTTGTGCGGATTGCTCGGCGCGTTGCTGCTGTTGCTGCGCTTCGCGATGCGCTTCGGCATCGTTGGGCGCGCTTTCGGCCTGGCGTCGCGCCAGATCGGCCTGGAGGCTATCCAATTCGACGAGTCGGTTGCCGATGGCGTCATAGTAATTGCGGGTGAATTCCGTCATTTCCGCTTGCGCCGTGGTGAGTTCGAGTTCGAGTTCGGCGACATCCTGCGTCAACTGCGACAACTCCTTTTGCAGGCGGAGTTCTGCATTGTTCGGCGCCAGTTCATGACGCGGCAGCGGGCGGGCGCAGGCGCCGACATGCAGCAGTTGACCCGAGACCAAGAGTTCGACCGGGGCGTCGCAACGATAGAGCAGCGTGATGTCGGCGGTTTGTCGGGTGAGGCTGCGGTAGGCGGCGATCGGCAGAATACGCGCCGGGAACAGCTCGGCGACGTTTTCCGGCCAGTCGCTGCGGTCGTTTTTATTCAGCCACACCTGAGCATCTTGCCATAGCGCGTGTTTATCGGCGATCGATTGACGCTGACGCGTCCAGGCCGGCGACTGTTCGTCGTCGCCGTCGCGCACCAGACGACTGTTGAGGAGCGACAAGGTGGCGCGCAGGGCGATGCGCGTCGCAAAATCGGCGCCGGGCAACACGAGGCACAGCGGGCGAATCGCCAGATCGAGCGCATTCGAGATTTCGGGCAGATCTTCGTCGTCGGGCGTCAGGATGACGACGGTGCGTCCGGCGGCCAAGGCGACGGCGGCGAAGGCGGCCAGCACGGCCAGCGGTTGCTCGGGCAGGTTTTTTTCCAACGGCATCGCGCCCAGCGAGCGTGCGGCGACTTGCGCGAACCACGCGGCGGCAATTTGCACCGGGTTGAGCGAGGGCGTCGCATGGGCGGCGGAGCGGGGGGGCGAACGAGGGGTCGATGCGATCATGGTGATGGGCATTTTAAGGGTTGACGCTGCGGCGAGGGGTTTTTGCATCGAAAAGATAGCGATGGTTTTGTGCTGATTTTCTTCAGTATTTACGCATACGCCGTGCAGCGGGCGCAGGCGCGTATTGCCGAATCGCGCGCCAGCGGCTAAAGTTCGCGTTTTGCCGCCATAGTCTGGGGTACTTAACGTGTTTTCCATCATTCAAGCCGCTGGCTGGCCGATCTGGCCTCTACTGTTGGCGTCCGTCATTGCGGTCGCACTGATTATCGAACGCGGGACGGCGTTGAATCGCTCCAAAATCGTGCCTGCGGGTTTATTGCAAGGCGTGATCGCCGAATACCGTCAAAGCGGCGTCAGCGATGCGCTGATTGCGCGCCTGCATGCGCATTCGCCGCTGGGGCGGGTGTTTGCGGCAGGCATGCGCAATGTCAAAAGCTCGCGCGACGTGATGAAAGAGAGCATCGAGGAGGCCGGGCGCGCCGTGTCGCACGATCTGGAGCGCTTTCTGACCACACTAGGTACCATCGC
>DATETD010000081.1:0-5539 GCA_035283885.1 Rhodocyclaceae bacterium | reverse complement strand
TCTTGCCTTCCTGCCAAGCCGCCTTTCGCCGCTTCCTCCTACTTCGCGTCGCGCTTTCTTGCGTCGCTTGCTTCAGAGAGGCCGAATTATAGTACATCTTTTAATCTTGTCCAGTACTTTTTGCAATTCTTTGAGAAAAATGTGGAGCGGCGGCGAATTACCGCTCCACAGCGAGCCTATCGGCCCTTATCCGGCGTACTCGCCTTCCTCAGCAGCATGCTTGCGACGCGATGCGCGTTTGGGCGCCGTCTCGCCTTCAGGATGCTCCAGCTTGGCGCGCGCCACCAGCGCCAACTCGCGCACTCGCTGGATGTCCTCATCGGAGTACACGCCGTTAACACCGGAAATCGCCGCCAAACGCATGCCATGTTTCAGACCGAGACGGTAGATTTCCCGCACTTTTTCCCATTCGATCGACCGCCCGACGGTGAAGTTCTCGAAGCGCCCTTCGAGCGCCAAGACGATGGTTTCCGCCAAACAGGCATAGGCCACATTCTTCGGCAGCCCGATGTTCTTCATCGACACCTCGCCCGGCAGCAATATTTCGCCGGATTCGATTACCAGCACATCGGGACGCTTGGCGACTTCGCTCGGAGGCAGATCCAGCGGACGCGCCACATCGGTAATCACACAGCCAGGCTTGACCTTCATGATATCGAGAATCTTCTTCCCGGCGCCGGAGGTTGCCGTCACGATCATATCCATGTCGGCAATATCCTTATCGGCGCGCGCCGACAAGAACAGCTTCGCATCCGGCGTATCCTTGAGGATAGACTCTTTCAACGAAAGCAGCTTGGCCGTCTCGGGCGAGACCATATAGACCTCTTCGGCAACCTTGGCCAACAAGCGCGCACATACCGAACCGATCGCTCCGGTCGCTCCCACCACCATCGCTTTAAAATGAATCTTCTGGCCCTTTTCCGGCTGCGGTAACAGGTTCATGCGCAGCAAGGCATCGTGTGCCGCCCACAGCGCACCCGACGCACTGTAGCTATTCCCCGTCGTAATCGGCAAGGGAGCGCGCTTGGCGACCGTCAAGCCGGCATCGCCCACGACTTTAGTGAACGCACCCAAGCCCATGATCTGGGCACCCAAACGCTTGGCCATCTTTGCCGCCGCCAACAAGCGTCGATAGGTAAATTCGGGGCTGTGCCGCATGATTTCCTTCGGAGTTCCACCGACGGAAATCAACCATCCTTCGGTTTCCACTCCTGTCGGCGATTTGATGCCGGTCACCTTCGAATAAACGAAAGGCGGCGCATACGCCATGGCCTTTTCTATCGAATTCATGAACACCGGCGGCGAAACATGCGACAACATCTCGATCGGCTTGACGTTCTTGAAATATTCCTGCGACAGCGGGTGGATAACGAAGGCAAAACGATTCATACGTTTGAAGCCCGACGGATAGATGATACGCGGCTCCATCCCCATATCGGTGATGATCTGTAAATGATCGTCTTCGAGGATATCGTCGGGGTTCTTTTCAAGTACGGCGGCGATCATCGCTTCCATCAGATTCGGGCCGACCACATGATTGAACATATGGGGCGAGCCATCGATCACCACATCAACGCCTTTCTGCTTGAAGCTTTCGATACGCGCATCGCTAACCTCGGACGTCACGATAATCTTGCCGCCGAGTTCTTCCGCAGAAAACTCGTCCAACTCATGCGCCGGGGCCACAATCACCTTGGCCTTCTGCATGGCCTTGCGCAACACGAACTTAGTCCATTCTTTGATCGGCGCCGAAGACAACACTCCCGTCGGTGTCCATTTCGATACGCGATGCGCGCCGTCGGCGAACAACTCCAGCGCCCGCAGCGAAGTCAGTAGCTTAGGCACGCCCATCTGCAACAGCGGGTCCGCAAACTGTAGGTTCTGCGTGTATTCCGACATCGCCAAAGCAAGCTTGTAATTGCTCGCACCGGAAAAGAACAACACATTGGCGTTATTGAAAAAACTACCCAATTTGATCTGCACATGGCGCACCGCCCATTCTTGCAGAATTTCGCGCAGATGCGCGCCCGTCGTCACGGGAATGCGCGTCACCACGCTCTTCATATAGGTGGTGTTTTCATCGACAAAACGCCGCGGACCGACGGCGTAGTTGTCTTTAACCATGCCCAAACCGATCACATCGGAATCTTTTTCATGTTCCTTCATCAGCTTGATGGCCTTATCCGTACTGCCATCCGTGCCGTAGCGGCGGACATTGATCTCATGACCCATGAAATTAGCATTAAACTCGTAATCTTGGCTACTTTCTCCCAAGCTGATGCTGACTACCTTTTTCGTTGCATTCTTCAAGATGAAACCTCATTAATTAATTCGGGATACCGCCTCGACTCCGATTTCGCGTCGGAGCGGCTACCCCTGCCATTACACTCACGAGACAATCGCCTCGCACCAAAAAAAGTCCGCCCCTAGTCTTACAACCCTCGACGAACCGCTATTCGATGGCGCACATGCTCATTCGCACATGATCGCTCGCCGTATCGACAAGCCTCGCCGCCCGCAACCACAGAATAACGCATAAAACGTCCACTATTTCACTGGACTGTACAACTCGCTGCCACTTTCCACAAATTCCACCGCCTTGACTTCCATCCCCTTGCTCAAAGCCTCTTGCTCGGACACCCCCAAACGATCCGCATACTCGCGCACATCCTGAGTAATTTTCATCGAACAGAAGTGAGGCCCGCACATCGAACAGAAATGCGCCAATTTGGCGCCCTGCTGCGGCAAGGTTTCGTCGTGAAATTCGCGCGCCTTGTCCGGGTCTAGCCCTAGATTGAACTGATCTTCCCAACGGAACTCGAACCGCGCCTTGGACAAGGCATTGTCGCGCGCCTGCGCCCCCGGATGCCCTTTCGCCAGATCGGCGGCATGCGCCGCGATCTTGTACGCCATAATGCCGTCCTTGACATCGTTCTTATCCGGCAAACCTAGGTGCTCCTTAGGCGTAACGTAACACAGCATCGCCGTGCCATACCAACCGATCATCGCCGCACCGATCGCCGACGTGATGTGATCGTAACCCGGCGCAATATCCGTCGTCAGCGGCCCCAGCGTGTAGAACGGCGCCTCGTGACAAAGCTTCAATTGCAACTCCATGTTTTCTTTAATCATGTGCATCGGCACATGACCCGGCCCCTCGATCATCACCTGCACATCGTGCTTCCAGGCAATCTGCGTGAGTTCGCCCAAGGTCTTCAACTCGCCGAGCTGCGCCTCGTCGTTGGCGTCGTAAATCGAACCGGGGCGCAAACCGTCGCCAAGGCTGAAGGCCACATCGTAAGCCTTCATGATTTCGCAAATATCCTCGAAATGGGTGTAGAGGAAATTTTCCTTATGGTGCGACAAACACCATTTGGCCAGAATCGAACCACCGCGGCTGACGATCCCCGTCATGCGCTTGGCCGTCATCGGAATGTAGCGCAGCAACACCCCGGCATGTATCGTAAAGTAATCGACCCCCTGCTCGGCTTGTTCGATCAAGGTATCGCGGAAAATCTCCCAGGTCAGATCCTCGGCCCGGCCATTCACCTTCTCCAGCGCCTGGTAAATCGGCACCGTGCCGATCGCCACCGGCGAATTACGCACGATCCACTCGCGCGTCTCGTGAATATTCTTGCCGGTCGATAAATCCATCACCGTATCGCCGCCCCAGCGTATCGCCCAGGTCATCTTGTCGACTTCGTCCTGTATCGTCGACGCCAGCGGCGAGTTGCCGATATTGCAATTGATCTTGGTGAGGAAATTGCGCCCGATAATCATCGGCTCGCTTTCCGGATGATTGATATTGTTCGGAATAATCGCCCGACCGCGCGCCACCTCGTCGCGCACGAATTCGGGCGTAATCGCCCGACCGGACCGCAAGTCCACCGCACCGAAATTCTGCCCAGGATGTTGCGTGCGCAGCAATTCGTTCAGCAACTCCAGCCGCTGATTTTCGCGTATCGCCACGAACTCCATCTCGGGCGTGACGATGCCCTGACGCGCATAATGCATCTGCGTGACGTTCATCCCCGCCTTAGCCACGCGCGGACGACGCGCCAGATTGAAGCGCAACTCGTTCAACTCGGCATCCTGAGAACGTTGCCGCCCATACTGCGAAGTGAGTCCGGACAATTCCTCCGTATCGTTGCGTTCGGCAATCCACGCCGCGCGTAAAGCCGGAAGACCGCTGCGAATATCGATCTTTACCGCCGGATCGGTATACGGACCGGAGGTATCATATACCGTCAGCGGTGGGTTATCGCCCGCTTGCGCAATCTCGCGCATCGGCACCCGGATATCCGGACGACTACCCATTACGTATATCTTGCGCGAATTCGGCAAGGGGGCGATAGCCGCCGCGTCGACATGAGCGTCCGCAGCGATAAATTTTTCATTGGCATTCATTGGGCAAACTCGATTCTGGGCTAGGTGTAAGGCAAGGCGCGAAACTACTGCAAAGATAACGCAAATGCAAGCCATGACTGAAGATGGACAACGCCTGACGCTACACTACTGCTCGCGCCTTCAACGCCGATCCGTCTCGCCAGCGCCGACTTTCGGCGAATTCGGATTAAAATATCATAATAGGCTTCAATGGCTAAAGTAAAACGATTCAAAGCCGTAAGCCAAAGAACCGAGAAATCGCTTCAATAAGGAAGACCATGTCTGCGCCACATACCCTACACGCCATCTTCGCAGCGCTTGTGGCCCTAAGCTGCACTCTGCCACTTCATCGCACCGCCAACGCAGCGAACTGGCGCACCGTGATCGTCGGCAAAACCGAAACCATCGAGATCGATAAAGACCGCATCTCGCGCAATATCGGCGGCACCACCGGCTGGAGCCGCATCACCCTGGATCGCGAGGTCAAAGATCCGGGCGGCGCCTATAACTCCATCCATGCACAAGTGTTATACGACTGCGAAGGCCGCCGCTTCACGACGCTAAAACGCGCCTATTTCAATGGCGACAACTTGGTGCGCGAGGAAGCCGTATCGCGCCAACGCGCCAATCCGGCGCGTATCGGCAGCATCGATGAGCGGCTATTGAGCGAAGCCTGTCGTTCGCCCGTGACGACCGACGCCATCGCCGCATCCAATAACCGATCCGTCATCCCCGCTACGGAGGGCGACCGTTCGGGCGCGATTCGTGCGGATATGCAAACTTTGAACGCAGACGAACGCACACGACTCATCCCGGTTGCGGACGCAACCCCCAAGCCGGTCGTACCTATCCCTGCGCCCCCGCCCGCACAGCCCCCGGCAGCCGGCAAATCGGGCCGGATCGAGTTGCCGCCGATCGATAAGGCCGCTGCACATGAAGCCGCCACGCTGGCGTCCAAGTCGGCCGCCGCCGCTCACGCACCGACGGCGCCCACCGCTCCATCCCATGCGCCGACAACGGCGCCGCACACAGAAACCAAACCGGTCGCCCCGCATGCCGCTCCTGCATTAAAGCCGGATGCCCATGCGGCGCCACCCGCTGCCGCTGCCCATAACGCACCTGCACCGAGCGCCCACGAAACACCGAACGAAAA
>DATETD010000080.1:0-12336 GCA_035283885.1 Rhodocyclaceae bacterium | reverse complement strand
GCAACGATCCGACGCGCGAGGCGCGCTTGTTGGTCGAATGGCAACATCTCGCCAAGCCGTGGCAGCGCGAATATCAGGCGATGCGTCAGGCGGGACTCTGCGGCGAAAATGTCGATGCGTTTCTTGAGGAATTCCGTTGGCTGCTCGAAGAATTGCGCGTCGCCCTATTCGCTCAGGAGTTGAAGACGCCTTCGCCGGTGTCGTCGAAGCGCTTACAAAAGATGTGGGAGGGGCGGATTCGTGCGTAGCCGGCGAGAACGCAGCGCGAAGTCGCGCGACCTACGCGATTGCTAATTGCATAGTATTGACGTTCTATATCGAATTGATATACTCTATCCATGCACATCATCTCGATCAAAATGCTCCGTGAATTTTGGCGGAAACATCCGGATGCGGAGTCAGCTTTGCGCCAATGGCATTCGATTGTCGAGCACACTGATTTCAGAGACTTTGGTCATATTCGTCAGTTCTTCAACTCAGCCGACTATGTGCCGCCCTATGTGGTATTCGACGTGGCCGGGAACAATTACCGTGTCGTTGTCGTCGCGCAGTACCGAGCAAAGCGCGTGTACGTGCGGGAAGTCATGACGCATCGTGAGTACGATGATTGGTGCAAGCTCTACCGAAAAGGAAAGGTCTAGTCATGCAAGCAGCTCAAACCCAATTCGATATTGGAGCCATCCAATCTTCTTGGGCGGCGTTCGATGCTATGGCGCATCTCCGTCCGATTCATGACGAGGCTGGTTACGACCAAATGGTGGCTCTGATGAACTCGCTGCTGGATACGGTTGGCGACGATGAAGATCATGCGCTCGCTGGGTTATTAGAGCTACTTGGTGATATCGTTTCCAAGTACGAACGCGAACACTACGCCATTGAAGCGGCGGATCCAAAGGATGCGCTGCGGTTCTTGATTGAAGCTCGTGGTCTAAACCAAGAGGACTTGAGCGTCATCGTGCCACAGAGCAACCTTTCTGCGATTTTGGCCGGGAAGCGCAAAATCAGTGCGACTTTGGCTGGCAAACTGGGCAAGTTCTTCGGTGTCAGCCCGGCGCTTTTTGTGCCGAGCTAGTCTTTGGCGCCAACCGCGCTACACAATTGACTTCGCCTCCGCCGCCTCGCGCGTGATGCCGGATGCCTTGGCGATCTCGGTCATACCGCGTGCACGGGCAATATCGCCTAGGGCTGCCGCCAGCAAGGCCGGATCGTTGTCTTCGAGTACGATTGTCAGGTATTCGGCAATCGCCTGATCGTCGGGTAGATGCTCGGTAACATCGAAATCAGGCAGCTCGGAAATTTTGATCTTCTTTGATGGCCTTGGCAATATCGGCGGTCCGTTATGGCTTCGCTCTTTACAAGCTCCGAGCAGAAGTCGCGGTCGAGTCGCGCCGCGCTTGGGATGTCCGCGTCAAGGCAGTCCGCCGACGCCCGATCCGCCGACGCCGCGCGCGCGGATGACGCCGAGTCGCGCCTTGAGCGATTGCGGTTTGGATTGAAATAATGCATTGTAATATACCGCGTTACTCATGACCTTTTTGACGTAGTCGCGCGTTTCGCTGAAGGGGATGCTTTCGATATAGATGGCCGCTTCCAGCGGCGTGTCGGCGCGCCAGCGTTGCGCACGACCGGGGCCGGCGTTATAGGCGGCGGAGGCCAATACCGGATGGTTGTCCAGCGATTGCAGCACCATCCTCATGTAATGAGTGCCCAGGGTGATGTTGGTGTCCATTTCGGTCACTTTGGCTTGCGTGAAATTCGGCAGGCTGATTTTTTTCGCCACCCATTGGGCCGTCGCCGGCATCAACTGCATCAGCCCTTGCGCACCGACATTCGATTTGGCGTTCATGATGAAGCGCGATTCCTGGCGCATCAGCCCATAGACCCAGCCGCTATCCAGAGATAGTTCGGCCGCTTTGGGTTCGAGTTCGCGACGAAACGGCGCAAGATAGCGCAAGCTGTAATCGTGTTGCTCTTGCGTGCGGTCGGCGGTATTGATCGCGCGATCCCAGATTTCATGATTTTTGGCCAAGGTGGCGGCGGCAAGCAATTGCCTGTCGCTCATGCCGCGCAAGGACCAGTTCCACTCGCGAATGCCTTCCATGCGCATATCGACCCGCATCAGCGCGATCGCGCGCTGTAGTCCGGGATGGGTTTCGGCCGCGAGCAATTCATCGGCTTTCAGCGGGCTGGCGGTCGGCGGGACGCCGATCGGGCGACCCAGCTCGTCGTCGGCCAGGTTGCTGTAAAAATTGGGCCGACCGCCGATCTTGGCATACAAAGCGCGCGCTTCGTCGCGCTTGCCCTGTGTCGCCAGAATGCGCGCCTGCCAATAGACCCAGTCGGCTTGCGTCGCCATTGGGGTGGGCATCGCCGTAATCGCGCGTTGCAGGGCATGCCAGTCCTGAGCGCGCAAGGCGGCGCGCGCTTGCCAGGCCAGGGCTTCTTCGCCTAATACGGTAGCGGCGGCTTTGTCGTACCAGCGTAGCGCTTCGGGACGATGACGGAATGCGGCTTGCCACGCGATCTGCCCCCAAGCGTAAGCGCGCTCTTCGCTACGGAAGCGCGCCTCGATGCGTTGAAAATGCTGCGCCGCTTCCTGGGGTTCGGTGCGCGCCAATCGATGAACGGCGAATAGCGCCAGTTCGCGCCCACCGCGACTGTCGGCAAAGCCGGTCGGGAGCTTATCGAGATACTTGTCGGGGGTTTGGGCGATTGCATCCAGGCGGTTGCCGTCGAAGTTCTCCGATTTCGGCAGGTAGGCCGCTGCATAACGCGCGCCGGCGTAACGTTTATTTTCCAGCAGCCGCCGGATGCGCACCCAGACTTCGTCGACCGTCAAATTGCCTTGGGCCACCCATTGGTCGATCAGCGTTTCGCATGCTTGCGGCAGTTCCTGACCGGCGATCCACAGCGGGCGCACCGTTTCCGGAGTGCGCTTGGCTTGCGCCGCAAAACAATCGATTTCGTTGTCCGGTTGAGCCAAGCCGGGCAACTCCCGCAAAAAGACGTCCCATTTGCGTTGCATCGCCAGGAAACGCAAGCGATCGCCGCGCAGTTTTTCGGTCAGATAGGCACCGGGATGGCGGTCGAGGTAGTCTTGCACGCCGCTGTCGTCGCGCTCGTCTAGGCGTAGGCGTAAGGCCCAGTATTCCGCCCAGGCGTGCAGCGGATGGCCTTGCAAAGCGCCGACCGCCCGCGCCAGACGCTGGCGTTCTCCGGTGCGGAACGCTTCGCGCGCCGCGAAGAAGACCGCATCGGCATTAGCGTTGGCGGCAAAAGTCGGCGCCGGCGCGACGGCTGAGGCAAGGGCTAAGGCCGCGAGCGAGAGGCCGATCAGCGACCTGACGAGCGTCGCACACACGCCACTCGGGTAATATTGCAGGAGTTTCGAGTTGCTGTGCATAACTTCGTCCTTCATCCTTAACCCTTGACACTGCATCGAACGCCATTTCAGCGTAACCGGGCATCTTAGTGTGAATTTTACTTCTCCGTCGAACGAACATCCTGTGGAATCGATAGCTTTTCGCGCCGCTTTGCGGCGACAAAAACTGGCGGCGCGCGAAGCGCTCGATGCCGAGACTTACGCGGCGCTCTCGGCGCAACTTGAAATTCATCTAGCGCGCCTGCTGGAGTGCGAGTTGGCGACTTCGACTCGGGTGGTGGCGTTTTGTGCCCCGGTGCGCAAAGAATTCGATGCGCGACCGCTGATGAGCCGTCTGATCGCCCAAGGGTGGACGGCGGTCATGCCGGTGGTGGCGATTCGCGACGCACCGATGACCTATCGTCGCTGGTCGCCGGAGTGCGCCATGACGTGCGACCTTTATGGCATTCCCATCCCTACCCCCGAACTCGACCTGCGCGCCGCACCCGAGATCGTGCTTTGCCCGCTGGTGGCGTTCGACGACCAAGGGTTTCGTTTGGGTTATGGCGGCGGCTATTTCGATCGCACCTTGGCGCAACAGACGCCGCGTCCGATCGCGGTCGGCGTGGGATTCGATTTGGCGCGCGCGCCCAGCATTTGCCCGCAAGCGCACGACTACCCGTTGCAAATAGTGGTCACGGAACGGGGCGTCCTGTACTATTCGTAGCCGCGATAGTCGCGGTAACATGCGCATCCTCGCTTGACCGAAGTCGAAGGTAAAATTTTCCATGACCGATGTGAGTTTTCCGCTCGTTTTGCTGACGCCCATTGCGGATACGAATCGCCGCTGGGTTGGAATTCACGTCACCGGGCCGGGCGCCCGCGACTTGGCGGCATTGCAGCAATTATTTGGCGAATGGGGTCTGGCGCAAGCCATTGCAGGCTTGGTCTGCGTCTTACCGGAGGCCGTGGTCGGCGAACTGGCGGCGCTCTTGGGCGACGCTTGCGTGTTGCAATCGGAGCCGCTGGACGATGGAGTGGTCGTACTTGCGGCCACTCAACCGGCGCCATGCGGCCCCGGCTCGACCGTTTTACTGAAACTACTTGGTCAATTGACCAGCGACGCCGATACGCGCCAGATCGAAAATACCTTGAAGAAAGATCCGCAGTTATCGGTGCAGTTATTGCGCTTGGTCAATTCGGTGGCGTTTGCCCCGACGGCGCGCATCGGCAGCTTGGCTCAGGCGATCAACTTACTGGGGCGGCGACAGTTGCAACGCTGGTTGCAGTTGTTGATGTTCGCCAACAAAAAAAGCGCCGGTCAAAACAACCCCTTGCTGGCGCAAGCGGCGTTGCGCGCTGCGCTGATGGAAAACCTGTCCAAGACGACACCCACCGAAGGCGTATCGCAAGACGAGGCGTTTATGGTCGGCATGTTCTCGTTACTCGACAAACTGTTCGGGCAGCCATTGGAGACGATCCTTGCTCCACTGTTGCTGACCGATCAGGTGAGTAGCGCCGTACTGCATCATAGCGGTCGCCTCGGAGGCTTATTGGCGCTGACCGAGGCTGCCGAAACCGGCGCCGATTCGGTGGCGGCGGCCTTGGCGGCGCTGAATATCGATGCCGTCGACTGGGCCAAAGCGCAGATCGCCGCATTGCAATGGGCATTGAAAGTGAGCGAGGACGCTTGAATTACATGATGAAATTTATTTCATAACGACCGCGCCATGGAAGAATCGCACCGTCAAGCGCAAATTTTGCAGCATATCAGCGAAGCTGTGATCACCATGGACCTGGCCGGCTTCATCACCGGCTGGAACCAGGGCGCGCAACGCTTGTTCGGTTACGAAGAAGCCGAAGTGCTCGGTCGCAACGTATTGTTTTTGTATGCCGACGAGGATGCGGCGGACGCCAGCCTCGAAGACGCGTTTCTGGAGCGCGGTGGGCGCGAACTCGAAGTGCGCCGCCGCAAAAAAAACGGCGAAATGTTCTGGGCCAGCCTGCAACTCTCGCTATTGCGCGACGACGACGGACATCCGTCGGGGCTGGTCGGATTTCTCAGCGACATCACGCTACGGCGCAACGCCGAGGAAATGTTGCGGCTGCATGCCTGCATCTTCGAACGCTCCGAAGAGGCGATTCTGATCACTAACGCCCGGGAAGAAATCGTTTCGGTAAATGCCGCCTTCACCCGCATCACCGGCTATAGCGCCGAAGAGGTGCTGGGCCTAACGCCGCGCAAATTCAGATCGGGACGCCATGACAAGACTTTTTACGCCGCGATGTGGAAAAAGCTCACCGAGACCGGCTATTGGCAGGGCGAAGTCTGGGATAGACGCAAGGATGGCGAAATTTATCCCAAATGGGCATCGATCGGCGCGGTAACCAACTCGGCCAACGAGGTGAGTCATTATTTTTCGATCTTCACCGACATCACCGACCGCAAGCGCGCCGAAGGGCGCATTCATCATCTGGCGTTTTTCGATGCATTGACCGGATTGCCGAATCGTTCGTTGTTCAATCGCTTGGCCGAGCAGGCGCTCTCCGACTCCAAACGCATCGAACACTGCGGTGCGTTTCTGTTTATCGATCTCAATCGCTTCAAGCCGATCAACGACACGCTGGGCCATAGCGTCGGCGACCAGGTCTTGCAGGAAGTCGCCAACCGCTTTCGCGGCTGCTTGCGCGGCGCCGACGTCGTCTGCCGATTGGGTGGCGACGAGTTCGTGGTGGCGCTGTTCGACATCTCCAGCCGCGATCATGCCGGCAACGTCGCGCACAAATTGCTCGCCTCGCTCGACGATCCGCTGGTGGTGGGCGGACATGAATTGAAAATGGGCGCGGCCATCGGCATCAGCATCTTCCCCGAAGACGGCAACGACGCGGAAACCTTGCTGCGATTGGCGGATATTGCGATGTATCGCGCTAAACAGACCGGGCCCGACAACTTTGCGTTTTTCCGCGAAGACATGAATGTGCGGGCGATCGATCGACTCAATCTCGAAACCGGCTTGCGCCGCGCGATCGAACGCAACGAATTGATTCTGTATTTTCAACCCAAAGTAAATATCGACAGCGGCGGCATCATCGGCGCCGAAGCCTTGGTGCGCTGGCGCCATCCCGAGCGCGGCATGGTGCCGCCGGGCGAATTCATTCCTATCGCCGAAGAAACCGGCCTGATTACGCAAATCGGCAATTGGGTGCTGGAGACGGCGTGTCGGCAAGCGCGCCAGTGGCAAGACGCCGGTTTTGCGCCGATACAAATCGCCGTCAACCTGACCGCGCGCGATTTTTCGAACAGTTTGCCCGCCCGCGTCGCGCAGTTGTTGCAAGATCACGCCATCGGCGCCGAATGGCTGGAGCTCGAAATCACCGAAGGCATGCTGATGAAAAACACCGAGACGGTGATCGGCATGATGGACGAGTTGGCCGCCTTGGGCGCGGCATTGTCGCTCGACGATTTCGGCACCGGCTATTCCAGCCTGTCGTATCTGAAGCGCTTCCCGATCGATACGCTGAAAATCGACCGGAGTTTCGTCATCAATATCCCCGAGGACGCCAACGACTGCGCCATCGCCGGCGCGATCATCAGCATGGCCAAGCAGCTCAAGCTGAACGTAATCGCCGAGGGGGTGGAATCCCATGAGCAATTGGAGTTTCTACGCAGTCGGGGATGCGACGAGATTCAGGGCTATCTGTTCTCGCCGCCGGTGCCGGCCGAAAAATTCATCGCCATGGTGCGCGAGGGCAAACTGATGCCCAAGCGCGAGCCTTAAAAGTCGGCGCCGGCGCGACGGATGCGAATCGTCGCGGCTACAGCGTATGCACCCGGTCGCCGCGCATAAAGCCCAGTAGCGGCGCGTCGATGCCGCGTCCCAAGGCGATGGCCTTGAACAGCTCGCCCATTTCGTTGGGCGCAATCAGCCGATTGACCGCATTTTGCGCACGAAACCCGTCGGCCCCGTCGCTGGCCGCGCGCTGCGCCAGCAGCAGCTCGCCCACGCCGCAGTTCAATAAGAAATTGGCTTGGCTGGCGTAACCAAGCACCTCCAGACCCGCCGCAAAACCGGCTTCGGCGACCGCGCTGAAATCGACATGCGAGGTGATGTCCGATAGGCCCGGATGCCAAAACGCATCGTCGTGCACCGTATGGCGATAATGGCAGCGCACCGTGCCGCCATTGCGTTGCGGATGGTATAGCTCGTGCGCCGACATGCCGTAGTCGATCAGCAGCAGGACGCCGCACTCCAGGCGCTCGGCGATTTCAGCGACCCAGGCGCGTGCGGCGAGACCGATCTCGCCGCAATAGGGTGCTGCGACCGGCTCGGCCTGCGCCGCGAGTCGTAAGGTCTCGTCGGCGGGACGTTCGACGCCGACCAAATCGCCATGCGCATCGACGCCGACGCCGATTTCCAGAACAAAGTCTTCGCTCCAACGCACGGTATGCGTCGGCATGGCGTCGAGCAGTTCGTTCGCCACCAGGCAGCCCGAGATGCGTTCGGGCAAACGATCCAGCCACTCCACGCGCTCGAGCAACTGCGGCGCATCGTCGGCCAGCGTCGCCGCCTGACGCGCCCGCAACTCGCCGGAGAGTTCGAGGATGCGATAGCGTTGCGGCGCGCAGCCCAAGGCGTCGAGCGCCGACAGCAGATCCACCGCCAAGCGTCCGCTGCCCGCGCCGACCTCGATCACCTCGGGCGTCGACGCTTGCAAAATTTGCGCAACCTGCCGCGCCAAGGCGCGACCGAATAGCGGTGTCATCTCGGGTGCGGTGACGAAATCGCCCTCCGCGCCGAATTTACGCGAGCCGCCGGCGTAATAGCCCAAACCCGGCGTGTATAAAGCCAACTCCATGTAGCGCGCGAACGAGATCCAGCCCGACGCCGCCGCGATCGTATCGACGATGATTTGCTTGAGCTGCGCACTGGCGGCGAGCGCGTCCGCCGACGGCGGAGCTAAGCGGGTTTGCATAAGGGATGACCGCGCAGAAAGTCGGCGCTGGCGAGACGGCGTCCGCCGGGCTTTTGCAACTCCAAGAGACGCAACGCCCCTTCGCCGCAGGCGACGACGATACCCGAGGCGTCGGCGCTCGAAATTTCGCCGGGCGCGGCCCGATTCGGCGTCGCCAGTGCGACGGCGCGCCAGACTTTGACCGGCTGATCGGCGAGAACGAGGCTTGCGCCGGGGAATGGGTCGAAGGCGCGGATTTTGCGCGCGAGCACGGCGGCGGGTTGGCGCCAATCGAGCTGCGCCTCGCTCTTGCCGATTTTATTCGCATAGGTGACGCCCGCTTCGGCTTGCGGCTGCGGCGCGAGGCTATCCGGCTGCGCCAGCGCGGCGACGATCATCTCGCCGCCGAGTTGCGCCAGCCTGTGGTGCAATTGCCCGGTGGTTTCATCTGCGCCGATGGCGATGGCTTGCATCGCCAGCATCGGGCCGGTATCGAGTCCGGCGTCCATCTGCATCAAGGTGACGCCGGTTTGCGCATCGCCCGCCTCGATCGCACGATGGATCGGCGCCGCGCCGCGCCAACGCGGCAGCAAGGAGGCATGGATGTTGATGCAACCGCGCGGCGGAATGTCGAGCACCGCTTGCGGCAAAATCAAGCCGTAGGCAACGACGACCATCAGCTCGGCTTGCACGGCGCGAATCGGCGCGTGCGTGGTCGGATCTTTCAGCCGTTCGGGCTGAAACAGCGGCAGGCCATGCAGCAAGGCGACGTGCTTGACGGCGGACGGCTGCAAGCTCATGCCACGCCCGGCGGGGCGGTCAGGTTGCGTCAATACCAGAGCGATTTCATGCCCGGCGGCGATCAATGCCTGCAAGGCATGCGCCGCAAATTCCGGCGTGCCGGCGAAAATCAGCTTCATCGATGTCGTAGCCCTTATGCGTTGGCGCGCGCTTTTTTGCCGAGTTTGGCTTTGATGCGGTTCTGTTTGAGTCGCGACAGATAGTCGACGAAAACCTTGCCTACGAGATGATCCATCTCGTGTTGAATGCATACCGCCAACAAGCCTTCGGCGCTCAATTCGAAGCTTGCGCCGTCCAAATCGACGGCGCGGATGCGCACGCGCTCGGCGCGCGGCACCATATCGTTGACGCCGGGCACCGAAAGACAGCCTTCTTCGCCCAGGCATTCGCCGGATTTTTCGAGCAGTTCCGGATTGATGAGCGTCAGCAGTTGCGAGCGATCCTCGGAGACGTCGATCACCACCATACGGATATGCCGGTCGACTTGCGTCGCCGCCAAGCCGACGCCGGGCGCGGCGTACATCGTCTCGGCCATATCGGCGGCCAGTTGGCGAATCGCGGCGTCCACCGTCGCCACCTTGGCGGCTTTGGTGCGTAATCTCGGGTCGGGATAATGCAAAATCGGCAATAGGGCCATGAAACTTCTCTTCAAATAAGGTGCGCTAAGGGCTTTATCGGGCAAAATAGAAGGATTTCGCGCGAGCTGTCGGCAAAATTCCAGAGGATCGAACAACTCTGCTTCGATCGGTTCTCGATGGAAAAGTTCTTGAGGTATAAATGGCGGCGAAACGGCTGTTCCGCGCGCTGCGCGAAACGCACGAACCGGGCAAGTATTCGAGCAAGTTATTGTTAGGGCTGAAGCACCAGCCGAGGAGATTTACCATGCGTCGTATTATATCTGCGCTGTTCATCAGTATTTCAAGCAGCTTGGCTCTGGCCCAGATTCCAGCCCAGACCCAAGCCGGGTTGCCGCCCCCATCGCCAAGTCGCGCAACGCCGCTGGAGCTCGCCGACGGCGCCCCCGACCGGCATATCGTGGTTCCCGGCGATACGCTGTGGGGCATCGCCTCGCGCTTTCTCAAAACGCCCTACCGTTGGGGCGAGTTGTGGCGCATGAATCGCGCGGATATCCGGAATCCGCACTTGATTTATCCCGGCCAGATACTGGTGCTGGACAAGAGCGGCGCGTATCCCCGGCTGCGCCTGGAAACGGTCAAGGTTTTGCCGCGCGAATACGTGACGACGGACAAGAAGAGCATTCCGTCGATTCCGCCGACCTCGATCGAACCTTTCTTGTCCGAGCCGCGCGTACTCGACATCGACGGTCTGGACAGTTCGCCGCGCATGATCGGCGCGCAGGACAACCGCGTGCTGGCGGCCTCCGGCGACATGATCTACACCACCGCCGTCGAGCAAAAAATTCGCGATTGGCAAATTTTCCGCCCCGGCAAACCCTTGATCGACCCCGAAACCAAAGAGATTCTCGGTTACGAGGCGCTTTATCTCGGCAAGGCTCGGTTGATGCAAAGCGGAGAACCTGCACACTTCCGGGTATTGAACGCCCGCCAGGAAATCGCACGCGACGACCGCTTGATGCCGGCGCCGGCGCAAGACGTGCCCAGTTACATCCCGCGCCCGCCCGACCGCGCCATCGATGCGAAAGTCGTGGCGGTGTATGCAGGCATCAATTTCACCGGGCCGCAGTCGGTCGTGACCTTGAATCGCGGCAAGCGCGACGGCTTGGAACAAGGCCATGTGCTGGCGGCGGATCTGGCCGGAGCGACGATCGACGATCGCCATGAAGGAAAGCATACGGTCTACAAATTACCGGATACTCGTAACGGGCTATTGTTCGTATTTCGGGTGTTCGAGCGCGTCTCTTATGCTTTAGTAATGAGCGGGCATCAGCCTGTATCGGTGGGCGATTCCGTGCGCACGCCTTGACGGCCCATGAAACATGCTGACGAGCTGAAGGATTGGTTGCGCCTGACGCTGATTCCGGGCGTGGGCGGAAAAACCCGCCGCCTGCTGCTCAAGGAATTCGGCCTGCCCGAGCAGATATTCGCCGCTAGCCGCACCGCCCTGGCCGCGCATATCGGCGACGCCTTGGCGCAACGCGTGCTGTCTCACGATAGTCGCGCGGCGGTCGCGATCGCCTTGGCTTGGGCGGCGCAAGACGGCAACCGCATCTTGACGCTGGCGGACGCCGATTATCCGCAAAGTCTGTTGAGCGCCGACAATCCCCCAGTATTGCTCTATGCAAAAGGCGATGTCGCTCATCTGTGCCGCCCGATGCTCGCCATTGTCGGCAGCCGCAACGCCACCGCGCAAGGCGAACGCGACGCCGAAGCCTTCGCCAAGGAATTGGGGCTGGCCGGGGTGACGGTGGTCAGCGGCTTGGCGCTGGGGATCGATGCGGCGGCGCATCGTGGCGCGCTCGACAGTCCGGCGGGCACGGTGGCGGTGATCGGCACCGGCGCGGATCGGATTTACCCGGCGCGCAATTCGAACTTGGCGCGCGAGATCGCGCAACGCGGCGTCATTCTGAGCGAGTTTCCACTCGGCACAGCGGCGTTGGCGGCGAACTTTCCGCGCCGCAATCGCTTGATCGCCGGTTTGGCGCTGGGCTGTTTGGTGGTCGAAGCGGCCTTGCGCAGCGGCTCCCTGATTACCGCGCGTCTGGCCGCAGAGGCGGGACGCGAGGTGTTCGCCATTCCGGGATCGATACATTCGCCGATGTCGCGCGGTTGCCATCAGCTCATACGGCAAGGCGCCAAACTGGTGGAGTCGGTCGGCGACATTTTGGAGGAACTGCGCCTTTCGCCCCCGGCGACGGCAAAACTCGGCTCCGGCGAGACGGCTTCGTCGTCGCCGAACGCATCGAGCGAATCGTGCGCGATGGGGGGCGAATCGGCGCAAATTTTGGCCTGTCTGGGCCGCGCTCCTTGCGATCTGGATACGCTTGCCGAACGTAGTCGCTTGACGCCAGCCGAGCTTCTTGCCATGCTGCTACCCTTGGAACTCGCCGGACACATCGCGCAACTCCCTGGTGGTCTCTATCAAAGGCTTAATTAAATGATTGATATCCTTGTCTATTTGTTTGAAAATTATCTACCCGAAGCCTGCCCGTCGCCTAATGTTTTGATGCGAAAACTCTCTGCCGCAGGCTTCGAACGCGAGGAAATCGAGACGGCGATCGACTGGTTGGACGGCTTGGCGGG
>DATETD010000079.1:0-3486 GCA_035283885.1 Rhodocyclaceae bacterium | reverse complement strand
TTTTCGCTTGCAACGGCGGCGACCTATTCGCCGCGAAGGCGCGAACGCCGCTATTTTTTGCTTTTCGGCGTAACGACGTGTTCCAGCGACTGAAGCCACTGCGCGGTCGGCGTGGCTTTGGCCGCGAGTTCTCGCTGTTTCGCCATCGCCACGGCGTCGCGCGTCATGGCGATCTGCATCATCTTGAGGACGATCGTTCTGCGATTGTCGTTAGGGAGCTTCGCGATGAACGCCTCGAGCGCCTTATCCATTGAGTATCCTTTGCACAACGGCGATGCGACGGTTCGCCGGCTTTTCGGCACGAAGCCGGAGGGGGGATGGGAACGGAAGAATTCTACGCCGATAGCGCGGCGATCGCCGCGCCGGCGGCTAATCGCGCGGCAACAGCAAAGCAAACTCCACCGCGCCGCTATCCTCGACCTTGAAAACGATATCGCCATGATGCGCGCGCGCGATTTCGCGCGAGACGCTGAGGCCGAGGCCGACGCCTTCGATATGCCGACTATGCGCCGGATCGGCGCGGAAAAAGCGCTCGAAGATTTTGCCGCGCTCGGCTGGCGGGATGCCCGGCGAGGAATTGGCGACGCGCACTTCGACGCGGCCCGGCGTAAGTGCCGTGGATATTCGTATCCAACCGGGTTCGACGTTATACTTGATCGCATTGCTGATCAGGTTATGCAGCACCTGGCGCAACAAGCTGCCGTCGGCGGCGATGCGGATATTCGGCTGGATTTCGCCGGAAATCTGTAATTGCGGCGCCAGCATGCGCGTGTCTTCGAGCAGATCGGCCAGAGCCTTGGACAGGTCGAAGGCTTCGCGATGCACGTTCAGCCGACCGGCGTCGGCTTGCGACAACAGCAACAACTTACGCGAAATCGTCGATAAACGCCGGACTTCGTCGAGGATACTGCTGAGTTCCTCCTGCATCGCCGATCCGTCCTCGGCCATGCGGATCGCGCGTTCGAGCTGGCCTTGCAGGATCGCCAGCGGCGTTTTGAGTTCGTGGGCCGCGTCCGCCGAAAAGCGGTGGGCCTGTTTGAAGCTGCGCTCCAGTCGCTCCAGCATGCCGTTGAACACCTCGATCAATTCGGCGAATTCGCGGTCTTCGTTTTGGCTCGATAAGCGACTATCCAGCCCTTCGGCAGTGACCTGGCGCGTGGCGGCGATCAATTTTTTCAAAGGCCGCATCGCCTGACTCGAAAACAGCCAACCGCCGACGCCGATCACCAATAAGGCCAACGGCATGGCGACGAGAAACGCAACGCGGATGCCGTTCATTTCGGCGTCGAGACTGCGCGTATCGACGCCGATCGCGATGCGCGAGCGCGCGGTGACGGCCAGACCGATGCGCCATTGATGGCCGTCGACCGTGCGCGCCAGCGTCAGCGTCGCCGGCGGCGGGCCGGGCGGCGGCGCGTTTTGCAGTAAATGCGGCGGGGGCGAGGCGAGCGGTTCGAGCATACCGTCCGGTGGTGGATACGGCGGCAGATGGGGCGGCGGATGCGGCGGCAGATGAGGTAGATGCGGCAGATCGTTATCCGGTGCGTGCTCCATCGGCGGCGGTCTGCGCGCATCGACGGGATCGTCGCGCCGCGGTTCCGGCGACAGCGCCGGCGTCGTCGCTTGCGGCCAAGGCCATTGCGCGTCGTCCAAGCCCGTCGGCCAATGCGGCGAGCGAAAATAGCCGACGCCGTCGCCGTCCTGAATCAAAACGATCAATTCATCGGGATGATGCAGGCCGAGATTGGCGAGCAGATTCGCCACCGTGTGCCGCCAGCCGGCGCTATCGCGTTGCCGATGCGCCTCGCGTTCGGCATAGACGCGCACATCGCCGTCGATACGGTCGATCTTGCTGTCGCGTATCAGCCACCACGCGCCGACGCCGAACGCCGCCAAGGCAAGGCCACTGAGCAAGGCCGAAAGCAGCGCCAAACGCAGGCGAAACGAAGTAATCATGGCGATCTCATGAACCTTTAGGACGACGCCTTGCGAAAGCGATAGCCGACGCCGCGCACGCTTTCTATCGGCGATTCGCCTTCGGCGGCGCTGCCGATCGAGGCGATTTTCTTGCGGATGCGCTGGATGCAGACATCGACCACATTGGTGCTCGGATCGAAATCGTAGCCCCAGACATGTTCGAGGATTTGAGTGCGCGTAAACACATTGCCCGGCGAGCGCATCAAATATTCGATCAGACTGAATTCGCGGCTGGTGAGATCGACCGTCTGACCGCGCCAGGTGACTTCGTGCGCAATCCGGTCGAGGCGCAGTTCGCCGACCGCGAGCACGTTTTGCCGCTCGCCCGATACGCGACGCATCAACGCCTGGGTACGCGCGATCAACTCTTCGACAAAAAACGGCTTGGCGAGATAATCGTCCGCGCCGAGATTCAAGCCTTCGATGCGGTCGTCCAGCTCGTTGCGCGCCGTCAGCAAGATAATCGGCGTGACATTGCCGACCTTGCGCAGCCCTTTCAAAATCGATAGCCCGTCGCGCCCCGGCAGCATAATGTCGAGCACGATCGTATCGTAAGCACCTTGCGCGGCGAACTCGTAGCCCTGCACGCCATTGTCGCAGTGGTCGACGCTAAACCCGCGCTCCTTAAAGCCCGCGCAGACGAAATCGGCGATCTTCGCCTCGTCTTCGACCAATAGTATCTTCATGATTTTTCTCCCGATTCGTCGACCAGCTTAACGCGTTCGTCCTGAGGTTTCCATTACAAAACTGTAATCGAACCCCTATTACTGGAGCTCGACCATGCACGCCGGCTATTCGGCCTATGGCAGCTTGGGCGGACAAGCGGCCTATATCCCCTTCGGTCGCGCCTTGGGCTATTCGAGCCGACTCGGCAAATGGATCGACGTGCATGGCGCGGGCTGCCAACGCAGCGACCCGAAAGTCGGCCCGCCTTACGCCTATGCCGCGAGCTATACTGTCGTCAAAAACGGCACGAGCTATACCGGCTACGCCTTCGGCCCGCAAGGCGACGCGATCCGCGGTATGAATTTCGTGCGTTTGGTGCGCTGGCGGTAGAACCCTTACGCGATAAACCGCTGCAAAAGTCGGCGCTGGCGGGACGGATAGGCGAGGTGCGCCAGCGCTACGCGGTTTTCGTTAGCGACTCGGTCGACGATAGGATTTCGGCGGACATGCCGTACCGACGCCACTAGGTCGGATTCGTTTAGCGCAAATGGCTCATTCTATTCCTTAGCCGCTTCCGGCCCTTTTATCCATGCTGGGTCGAAACATTGGGTCGGGTTTGCAGGATTACGATTTTTTCGAAATAAATTTAGGTCCGGGATTCAATTTCATACGAGTCGAGTCGCATTCTTTCTTTCGCAATGCTTCTACAATTTTTTTCAAGTCGTTGTTATACAGTGCAGAATGCTCATTCCGGTAACGACGAACTTCTTCGATAATTGGATCATAAATCATCCGACACCCCTCCTAATTCTTCAGGCGAACATAATTGTGGGCAAACATAAC
>DATETD010000078.1:0-19032 GCA_035283885.1 Rhodocyclaceae bacterium | reverse complement strand
ACCGACATTCTTGGTATCGAACGCTGCTATGCCGGCGGTCAGGCTAACGGCGTCGCCGTAGAAGCTGGCGATCGCGCCCCCCGTCAGGGTTGCCGCGGTGGTGGCGTCATAGACCTTGTTTTGGGCGGCCACACCCGTAACGCTGAGGGTGTAGGGCGTAATGCTGGCGCTCAATCCCGTGGGCTGGGTCAGCGTGTAGTTGCCGGCGTCGGCCCCGGTCAGTCCAAAGCCGCTCGCGGTAACCGTCTTGCCGGAACCGACATTCTTGGTATCGAACGTTGCTATGCCGGCGGTCAGGCTAACGGCGTCGCCATAGAAGCTGGCGATCGCGCCGCCCGTCAAGGTTGCCGTGGTGGTGGCGTCATAGACCTTGTTCTGGGCGGCCACGCCCGTAATGCTGAGGTTGTAGGGCGTAATGCTGGCGTTCAGTCCCGCAGGCTGCGCCAAGGTATAGTTGCCGGCATCGGCCCCAGTCAGGCCGAAGCCGCTCGCGGTGACCGTCTTGCCGGAACCGACATTCTTGGTATCGAACATTGCTATGCCGGAAGTCAGGCTAACGGCGTCGCCGGAGAAGCTGGCGATTGCGCCCCCCGTCAGGGTTGCTGCGGTGGTGGCGTCGTAGATCTTATTTTGGGCGCTGATGCCCGTAATGCTGAGGTTGTAGGGCGTAATGCTGGCGCTCAATCCCGTGGGTTGGGCCAAGCTGTAGTTGCCGGCATCGGCCCCAGTCAGGCCGAAGCCGCTCGCGGTGACCGTCTTGCTGGCGCCGACATTCTTGGTATCGAATGCCGCTATGCCGGAAGTCAGGCTAACGGCGTCGCCGTAGAAGCTGGCGATCGCGCCCCCCGTCAGGGTTGCCGCGGTGGTGGCGTCATAGACCTTGTTTTGGGCGGCCACACCCGTAACGCTGAGGGTGTAGGGCGTAATGCTGGCGCTCAGTCCCGCAGGCTGCGCCAAGCTGTAGTTGCCGGCGTCGGCCCCGGTCAGTCCAAAGCCGCTCGCCATCACCGTCTTGCCGGCGCCGACATTTTTATCGAGAAAGCTTGCCGTGCCGGTTCCGACCACGGTGACCGCATCGCTGCTGAACGGAGCGACGCTGGCGACGCCGCTTAAGGTGGCGGTGGTGGTGGCGTCGTAGACCTTGTTCAGCGCGGTAACGCCGGAGACCGGCAGACTGGCGGGCGTAATCGAAGCGCCGGCTGGGCTTTGCAGAACCAAGCTGTAGTTGCCGGCTTGAGCCCCGCCGAGCGACAGTCCGCTGAAGGTGACGGTAGTCGCTGTGGCGACGTTTTTGGCGTTATAGCTTCCTGCTGCCGTGCCGGCGATCGTTACGGTATCGCCGCTATAAGGTTTTCCGTCGGCGGAATTACCCGTTCCGGGCGATTCTGCCGCCGCCAATACCGCTGCACCGCCCACGGTTGCCGTCAGCGTCGTATCGTAGACTTTGCTTGCCGGAACGGTCAGACCGCTCATCGTCAACGGCTTGGCGGTAATTGTCCCGATCGCGCCGTTGATGGTGGTCCCAGCCAACTGATAGCCATAGACGGAGGCTGGGCCATTCGTCGCATTGGCAATGGTCAGGCCGGAGACGGTGACGGTTTTCCCGCCGGCGACATTCGCCGTGTCGTAGACGCCGTTGCTGGGATTGTTGAGCGTCACGGTATCGCCATCGAGCATACCGCTGACGCCATAATTGCTGCCGCTCAAGCTTGCGGTCGCGGTGGCGTCGTAGACTTTGCCGATACTGCCGCTTAGGGCAGCCGAAATCGTTGGCGCTACGGAATATAAAACGCCGTTACCGCTGCCGCTGACTGTACTGCCGCCATAGGTGGCGTTGTATTGCTTGAAATTGTAGGTGAGGCCATTGCGGGTATCGTCGGCGGGGGTTCCCGACCAGACCAGCCATCGACCATTGGTGGCCGATAAAGCGCCGGCGCCGACGTTGTTGATAAAGCGGGTCCCAATCAACTGCAAGGCGTCGCCGGTTGCTGTTGTACTGAGACTGGAATTAATCGTCAGCGTGCCCCCCGATTGTACGGTCAACGTGCCGGAGCCGACGCCGACGGCGCCGAGGTTAAGAGCATTGCTGTCGCGCAGGCTGACATTGTAGGCGCCCGAATTCGACAGACCGACCGCGCCGCCGAAGTTGTTGGCGGGATCGTTCAAGGCGATGGCATTGGCGCCGGCGGCGAACGACGCTGTGCCCGGAACCACCACGCCGCCCGCCGTTTGGGTGATCGCGCCGCCTGCCGCGACTGCCAGATTGCCGGTCAGGGTGATGTTCGGCACGGCAACGGCCGCCGAATTGAACGTCAGTGTCAGGTCGCGCAGACTCGTGCCGCTTAAGTTCGGTATGGTCGCACTGGCGCTGATGTTGCGTAGAGCAAAATCGCGAATATTACTTGCCGTGCCGCCGATGGCGATGGGACTCGAAATATCATTGGCTTGCGACGCCAGGGCGATGTCGGTGGAGGCGTTGGTGGCGATGATTGTGAACGTACCCGCCGAGGCGGCTTGTGTGATTGCGCCGCTCTGTGTCAGTGCGCCGCCGGTTTGCAGCGTTAGCGTGCCGGCGCCGACGCCGACGGCGCCAAGTTTCAGACTGCCGGAGTTCGTCAGTGACACAGCGTTGGCGCCCGAATTGGAAAGGCTGACCGAATCGCCAAAGTTGTTTGCGGCGTTGTTCAATGAAATTGCCGCCGCACCGGCATTAAAGGAAGCTGGGCCGCTAAACGAAAATGCGCCGTTATTGCCGCTAATGGCGCCACCCGAACTTGCGGTCAGCGTGGCGCCTGTAATATTGCGGGGCGATCCCGTTGTGACGTTGATCGCACCTGTGGCGCTCAGCACGACATTGCCCACGCCACCGTCCACGTTGTTGCCGATATCGATAACCGTAGCCGCACCCGTGGTCTGGAGGGTCAAGCTGCCGGCGCCGACTTTAGTCATCGGGGAATTGATGGTGATTCCACCCGGAAGACCGGCACTTAGAAGGGTTACATTGCCGTTGTTTCCCGCCGTTGTGGTCAATGCGGCGTTATTGACGATATCGGTATTGCTTTTGATGACTATATCGTTATCCGATGTACCGTTATGAGTGATGCCGTTAAGGACAAGCGAATTGGCGTCGGTAATTTTCTCAAGAAATATGCCGCCTGCCGTCGTGCGCGCCGAGACTAGGGCGACGTTGGCGATTTCGATGGGATCGATTGCCGCGCCGATGCCTTGCGGTGTGGCGGCGGAAAAATTGATATCCAATTGCGATGCGTTGGAGATGTTGGCGGCGGCGCCGTTGGTGTCGGTAAGTGTGCCGTTGATTGCTTCGATCTTTACCGATGACCCGCCGCCGTCGATGGTTCCGAGAGCGATATTGCCGGTATTTTGCAGAGTCGTCGTTCCTCCCGGACTCTGCGTCACGGAACCTATCGTCAGCGTGGGCTTGCTGTTGTAGAAGACGGCGCCGATCCCGCTAATATTTCCCGTATTGGTCGAATTGAAGGTGGCGACCTGATGCGGTCCTTGGTTCAGCAGGATTCGGCCTGCGGAGTGGGTCGTGCCCAGCGTGAGCGCGTTGGCCTTGATGATGGCGTTGGCGTCATATTGCTCGAAACCGCCATAAGCGGTCATGGAGACGTTGTTGGCGCCCGCATCGATCCCCGCTTGAGCGTCGACGGTATGCAACGTCAATGCACTGTCGTTTTTGAATAGAAAATCCCCCGTCAAAGTTTTGCCGGCAATGTAATTGAGAATGTGATTGCCGCTGCTTGTTGCGGCGAGCGAGACGCCGCCATAGCCGACGGCGCGGATCGCGTTGGCGGTGATGACGCCGGTGGCGCTTTGCGAGATCGTTCCGCCCGTTTCCAGGCTCAGCGTATTGAAGCCGCCGATCGCGTCGCTGACGAGAATAGTGCCGGTAGCTGCCGAATCGCCGATGCGTAAGATGTTGGCTGAATTTAGATAACTCAGTTCGGTGCTGGTGAGTCCTAGCGTTCCTCCCGTATCGGCGCCGCCTAGATCGATATTTTGCGAGGTGGATTTTCCCTTCAGCCAGACTTGATCGGCGCTGACGGTGGCGGCGATGGACATGAAATCGCCGATAAACGTAATTTGACCCGACGAATTGCTTAGACCTAACGGGCCGCCATATATGTTGTTACCCCGAATTTCCAGATTTTTCCCCGTGACGGCAACGGCTTCGCTGGAGGCGATATAAGTGTTCGGCGCATAATTGCCGAAGGAATCGGTGCCGATGACGATTTTTCCCGCCGTGATGTTGGAAATATCTCCGCCCGATAGATTGAAGGTTTGCGTACCGCCGATACTGATATCGGGAACAGGGCTGTTATTGAAGGGTGAAAGGTAAACGGTGTTGCTCCCGGCGTTGATCGTACCGGGGAGCGTTAGCCGGTTCATGCGGATAACGATATCGCCGCCGCTACTCAAGTTGTTGAGCGTTGTCGCGTAAGCCGTGTCGTTCGATTCCAGCCGGATCGAACCGTTTGGATTGCTGCCGCTAAATGCGCGATTCGATCCCGAGTTGTGGTTGGTGATGCTCACCGCGCCACTACCGGTATTGGAAAAACTGATCGGGCCATTGAGATTGGCCAGAAACACCTTGCCATTGCCGATGCCATTGACGGCATTCAATGTCAGCGAAGACGCCCCGACGACTTCTTGCACTGCGCCATAGGGGCTGGATATGATCGCTCCGGCTGTCGCGGTCAGCGAGATGGTCCCGGTGGTGCTCAGGCCGACGCCCGAACTGATGCCGGTGAAATCGATGCTCTTGCCGCTTGCGGTAATCGATTGCGCCGAGACGCTGCTATTGAAAGCGATTTTTCCCGTCGTGCCGCTCGAATTCTGGTTCGCAGTCAGCACCAGATGGTTGTTCATGCTTTGCGGCGCGTTGATGGTGATGTCATTGTGAGCCTTTAGGGTCAATGTACTGGCGCCGGCGTTGATCGTCGAGATCGAACTGGAGACGGTGATATCGCCGGCTTCCGCGCCGCCGCCGCTGGTGTCGACAATCACACTGACTCCGCTATCCAGTGCTATTGACAAGGTGCTCGCAAGAATTTGCGATCCCGTGCCGGACGCGACATAGGTTAGCGGGTTGATCCCTAAGGTCGACGTGGCGACATCGCTCGCGCCGATTACGATATCGTAGGGGTCGAGCAACCATACGCCTCCCTGGCCGTTGGATGCCGAGGCGTCGGGCGCGCAAGCGACTTTAAGATAGCGTTTGCCCGAAGTCTCGATAAATCCGCCATCGCCGCCTAAGTTCCCGCCGCGCGCCGAAATCGTCCCATAGACTCGCGTCGTGTCGTCCGACCACGCCACCACCGTCCCGCCGGCGCCGACTTTTGTCGCATCGGCTTTGATCTGCGCTTGCGGGCCGATATACGTGACTTTGGCATTTCGAATGTCCGGATTCTTGCCCTGATAGTCGCCACCGACCATCACGCGGCCGCCGCCGTGTTCGCCGTCGGCGTCGATCGTCGCTTGATCCATCACGGCGACGCGCTCGCCCAGTACTTCGACTTGGCCGCCGGTGGTTCCCGTGGTGACGATGCGCCCGGCTTGATCGACAAAGGCGTCTTTGCTGGCCTTGAGGAAGATGCGACCGCCGTGTTCGACGACGCTGCTGGCATTGAGCACTCCCGAATTCTTGACGATGACGCCGGCGATGCCGATGCGTCCGGCGGTGGCGGTTATTTCGCCTAAATTGGTCGCATTCCCCGCCGCGCCGGTGATTTCGACTTTAACGCCGGGGGTGGCGGTATCGACCAAATGCACCGTCGCGCCTGCCGCGAGCAGCGTCTCGCCCTTGGGCGTAGTGATGATGCTTTCGTTGCTTACATTGCTGCCGATCAGATACACGCTACCGCCGTGCGGCGTAACGATCTGGCCTCGGTTGATGACGTTGCCCGCGTCCGGCGCGCCCTGGAACAGCTTGCGCCCGGCGAGAAAATCCTGATTGGAGATACCGAGCGTACTGGCGACAAATCCGGCGACATCGATGCGACCGCTGGGGCCGACCATGATGCCTGCGGGATTGATCAGCCAGACCCCGCCGTTCGATGTCAGATTGCCGTAAATCAAACTCGGCTCGGCGGTAACGACACGATTGAGTACGGTGCTGGACGCCGAGGTTTGAATAAAATGCGTCGTTTCGCCCTGAGCGATGCTGAACGAGTTCCAGTGGATAATGGCGCCCGGACTGTTGACGACGGTCAGCGCATTGCCGTTTTGCTGTATCGAGGCGCTGCCGCTCGCCACCTGAGCGCCTGCCGGCAAGGCGATAGCGTCGCCGATGGCGAAGCAGGCGGCAACGGCGACTGTCAGGGTGCGAAGCGAAGGCGGCGTTCGGCGCTTGGCGCGACGATCGCGGGAAGTAGGGATAGGCGCGTTCATGGTGTGACCTCGACAACTCAGGATTCAGTGCGGTTTGCGACGCTACGCGTAGGCGGAAAGAAGACCCTACAAAATATCGGTACAACGGAAATTGTACCGAGCCGACGCGATCGACGCGTGTGACGCAATTCTCGCCACGTAGGTTCGGCGAGCATGAACTTATTCTTATTCGGTGCTTTAGGCGAAAATCGGGCGAAAATCAGGTGAAACCAGGTGAAACCAGGTGAAACCAGGTGAACTAAGCCCGCTTTCGAAACGCGGCGATGCAGGGGGGTGCGACCGCCGCGATGGCGCTTACAGCGTTATGGCGTCCTTTCCTGCAACAAGGCATTTAAGCTTTGGGCGCGGCTTTTGGATTCGGCGCGATTCATTTCGGATACCTTGCGCCCATAAGCTTCGCGTGCTTCGGGGCCTTGGCGGCTGGCTTGAATACTGCCGATGCAGCGCCAGCGCTTGCCGGTTTTAGTCACGACTAGCCTCATTTCGGCGCGTGGATGATGGGTGCGGCAGTGGTAACAGTAGATGGTTTGATCGGTGGATTCTTTGGTGGTAGTCATCGCGATAAAAGTCACTCAAATGCAGGAACACGAAAAACAGTCGAAACGACAAGCGAAGCGCCGGACGAAACTCGGCGGCCCCTGAGCTCGGCGGCCCCTGAGGGCGGGATATTATGCTACGCTATCCGCCGGATTTCTACGTCGTCGGTTCGCGTTGGTTCAATAAACGTCGATTTATTCAAAAACTGGAGGGTTACGCTATGGTTAACTCAATCAACTCCGCGGCGGCGTCGCAGGCCGTCGCCGCGCCGCAAACGCAAACATCCGCAACTGCGCCGAAACTGGGATCGGTCAAAGCCAGTGAGGGTAGCGAACGCGTTGAAAGTAGTCAAGCCCCTGATTCGGCGTTAAAAGGGGCTAGCGCCGCGCGCGAAGATACGACGCGGGTCACGCTCGGTCAGCAAACCGAGCCCAGCCTGAATACCGCCAAACGCAACGCCACGCCCGTGCAGCAGTACCAGGCCGTATCGGCGTTGGGCTAGACCTCATAACGCTGTGTAGCGCCGTAGCGGGGACGCTATCTGCGTCCCCGGCGGCTTCGTCCGGCATCTTCGTCCGATGTTGCGACTGCATCCTTGCGGTCTCCCTATTTCCCTACTATCTCGAAATCATATGCATCGCGTTGTCATTCGTAGTACCGGTTTATACGTCCCGCCCAATGTTGTCTCCAACGAGGAGTTGGTCGCCACCTTCAATGCGTATGTTCGGCAACAAAACGCGCAAAACGCCGCAGCGATCGCTCGCGGCGAATGCGCGCCCTTGGCCGAATCGAGCGTCGAATTCATCGAAAAGGCGTCGGGCATCAAGCAGCGCTATGTGATCGACAAAACCGGGGTGCTGGATATCCAGCGCATGCGCCCCAAGCTGCAATCGCGTCCGGATACGCAGTTATCGATCATGGCCGAAATCGCGTTGCTCGCCGCGCAAGAAGCCTTGCAGCGCGCCGGGCGGCAGGCGGACCAAGTCGATGCGGTGATTTGCGCCGCTTCGAGCATGCAGCGCCCCTATCCGGCGATGGCGGTCGAAATTCAGCATGCGCTAGGAATTAAAGGCTATGCGTTCGACGTGAATGTCGCGTGTTCCTCGGCGACCTTCGCCATCGAACTGGCGGCGAATGCGGTGAAGACCGGCTCGGCGCGCGCCGTATTGGTGGTCAATCCCGAAATCACCTCGGGCCATCTGGCGTGGAAAGATCGCGACTGTCATTTTATTTTCGGCGACGTCTGCACGGCGATTCTAGTCGAACGCTTGGAGGACGAAGCGCAGGTCGGCGCGGGCGGCGGCTTCGAAATCCTCGGCGCGCGCCTATTCACTTCGTTTTCGAACACGATACGCAATAATGCAGGCTTCCTATCGCATTGCGAAGATCGCCATCCCGAAGAACGCGATCAATTGTTCTATCAGGAAGGACGCAAGGTGTTCCGCGAAGTCTGTCCGCTCGCGGTCGAGCATATCTCCGCCCATCTGGCCGCGCATGGCGTCAAACCGACCGAAGTGAGACGCTATTGGTTACACCAAGCGAATTTAGCGATGAATCAATTGATTAGCCGCAAGTTGCTCGGGCGCGACGCGACGGCGGACGAAGCGCCGGTGATTCTCGACGAATTCGCCAACACCGCTTCGGCGGGGTCGGTGATCGCGTTCCATCGCTATCATGAAGACATCAAATCCGGCGAAATCGGCATGCTGTGTTCGTTCGGCGCGGGCTATTCCATCGGCAGCATCGCGCTGCGATGCCTATAGCGGCGCTTCGTCGCTGCCGAACAGCACCATATCGTCGGAGTTGCGATGAACGGCGATTTCATGCTCTTCGACCAGGGCTTCATAGAAACGCACCTGATTGCGCCCATGGTTTTTGGCGAAGTACAGCGCCTGATCGGCATGGCCGAGTAATTCCACATGGATGGAGGCGCCGCGAATTTCGGTGACGCCGATGCTGACCGTTACATGACCGACTTGCGGAAAGGCGTGGTTTTCTATCGAGCGGCGCAGACGTTCGAAGGTGAATTCCGCATCGTCGCGGTTCTCGACATACACGATGACGACAAACTCCTCGCCGCCGAAGCGATAGATTAAATCCGTGCGACGGAAGGTGCTTTGCAGGATGCGCGCGACGATGATCAACACTTCGTCGCCGTAGAGATGGCCGAATTGGTCGTTGATGCGCTTGAAATGATCGATATCGATTTCGCCGAGAAAGAAACACCCGTTGCGATCATTGGCGCGACGCGCGCTATGGGCTTGGCGATGTTCTTGATACGATTCGCGAATCATCGTCAAGGCGCGCTCGAGCTGGTCGTCGAAGGTATGGCGATTCAACAAGCCGGTCAGCCGGTCCACTTGCGAATCCTTGAGCACGGTAATGTAATTGTCGTAGATGCGAAACAGATCGGTCATCAGCTTTTGCTCGGTACTGGTGAGACCGGGACTGCGTTGCACCAGCAGATAACCGAGCACATGGCGCGAATGGCTCATGATAGGGAAGGCGGTAACGCCTGCGCTGCTGACCAGCAGCGAGTACGATACCGCAAAGTCTCGATTCGAAATCTCGCCGTTGCGTAAGGCGAGCGCGAACTCGGGTTTTTCACGGGCGTCGAGATGGAAGATCGTGGCCCATTCGGGTGCGAATAAATCGGCGACGGTTTTGAGCAGGCTGGCTTCGAGCAGGGCGACATCGCGGTGATCGGTCAGCGCGGCGATCATACCGACGATTTCTGGAGGCGATTTCTGGATCATCCTAAAAACCTCTCTTATCCACAAAATACACGAAAGACACGAACAAAAACAACAGGTTGTGCCATAAATCCATTCGCCCATCGGGTGAGCGCCAAACTGCCGATATGCATTTGATTCTTTTCGTGCTTTTCGTGCATTTCGTGGACAACGGGTTTTTCTAGGATCATTGGAAGAGTACCGGAGAAGGGGAGGGGATGGATAAGGGTATACTAGCGGGCTGCGTTCAATCCGGTGAGCATTTTATTATGTCTGAGTTTTTTGCCTTGCGCGGTTCGTCCGCCTTTTCCGCGCCGCGTCTTGCTCGTTTGCAGGAATCTTTACGTCAGCTCGATCCGGCGGTGGCGCTGACGGCGGAACATTGGTATTTTATCGAAACCGCAAGCGAAGCCGCTTTCGATAAAGAGGAATTATCCCGGTTGCGAGATTTATTGGGAATTCCGGCGCAAATGCCGCAGGCGGTGGCCGGGGAGCTGTTTCTAGTGACGCCGCGCATCGGCACGGTGTCGCCGTGGAGTTCGAAAGCCAGCGACATCGCGCATAACTGCGGCTTCGCCGGCATCCGGCGTATCGAGCGCGGCACGGCGTTTTATGTCAAAGGCTGGCGCGGTAAGATCGAAAAGTCGGCGCTGACGGGACGGTTGCATGATCGCATGACCGAATCGGTGCTCGATTCCATCGACGCCGCGCGCGCCTTGTTCCAGCACGTCGCGCCTCAGCCCTTGACCGCGGTCGATATTCTCGCCGGTGGGCGCGCCGCGTTGGTCGCGGCGAACGGCGCGCTGGGCCTGGCGCTGTCCGACGACGAAATCGACTATCTATTCGACAATTTCAGCCGCTTGGAGCGCAATCCGACCGATGTCGAATTGATGATGTTCGCCCAGGCCAACTCCGAGCATTGCCGCCATAAGATCTTCAATGCAAGCTGGACCGTCGATGGCGAAGCGTCAGTGCATACGCTGTTCGGCATGATACGCGAGACTCATAGAGCTAATCCCGCCGGCACGGTGGTGGCGTATTCGGATAATGCCGCCGTGATCGAAGGGCGCACGATTGCGCGTTTCTATCCCAAGACCGACGCCGACGCCGACGGGCGTTACGCCTACCATACCGAGCTGACGCATATCCTGGCGAAAGTGGAAACGCATAACCATCCGACCGCGATTTCGCCGTTTCCGGGCGCGGCCACCGGCTCGGGCGGCGAGATTCGCGACGAAGGCGCGACCGGGCGCGGCTCCAAACCCAAAGCCGGTTTGTGCGGATTTTCGGTGTCCGATCTGCGTATTCCGGGCTATCTCCAGCCTTGGGAATCGGACTACGGCAAGCCGGAACGCATCGCCTCGGCGCTCGACATCATGATCGAAGCACCGCTAGGCGCGGCGGCGTTCAACAACGAATTCGGCCGGCCGAATCTCAGCGGTTATTTCCGCACCTTGGAGCAATCGTTCGACGGCGAAGTACGCGGCTACCATAAGCCGATCATGATCGCCGGCGGCCTCGGCAATATCGCCGCGCGCGATGCGTTCAAGATCGAATTCCCGGCCGGAACCTTATTGATCCAGTTGGGCGGCCCAGGGATGCTGATCGGTTTGGGCGGCGGTGCGGCCTCGTCGATGGCGACCGGAACCAATACCGCCGATTTGGATTTCGCTTCGGTGCAACGCGGCAACCCCGAAATTCAACGGCGTGCGCAGGAAGTGATCGACCGCTGCTGGCAGATGGGCGAGAACAACCCGATTCTGGCGATCCACGATGTCGGCGCGGGCGGAATTTCGAATGCGTTGCCCGAACTCGCGCATGGCGCAGGACGGGGTGCTACATTCGACCTGCGCGCGATTCCGCTCGAAGAACCCGGCATGAGTCCGCGCGAGATTTGGTGCAACGAAGCGCAGGAACGCTATGTGCTGGCGATCGCCCCCGAACGGCAGGGCGAGTTCCGCGCGCTGTGCGAGCGCGAGCGTTGCCCCTACGCCGTACTCGGGCGTGCGACCGACGACGACCATCTGACGGTCGCCGATGCGCATTTCGCCAACACGCCGGTCGATATGTCGATGACGATGTTGTTGGGGCGCACGCCGCGCATGCAGCGCACCGCCATACGCCAAACGCGTCGCGGCGCGGCCTTGGACTTAGGTCGTATCGAATTGAAGCAGGCGGCGTTGCAGGTGTTGCGCCTGCCGTCGGTGGCGTCGAAAAACTTTCTGATCACCATCGGCGACCGCTCGGTCGGCGGCTTGACGGCGCGCGACCAAATGGTCGGGCCATGGCAAACCCCGGTCGCCGACGTGGCGGTGACCGCGATGAGCTATGCCGAGGGCTGCGGCGAATGTTTCGCCATGGGCGAACGCACGCCCTTGGCCTTGCTCGATGCGCCCGCCTCGGGCCGTATGGCGGTCGGCGAAGCGCTGACCAACTTGGCGGCGGCGGATGTCGGCGAACTCGGTCGCGTCAAACTCTCGGCCAACTGGATGGCGGCGGCGGGTCATGGCGCCGAAGACGCGGCCTTATACGACACTGTGCATAGTCTCGGCCTCGAGTTCTGTCCGGCTTTGGGCGTCGCGATTCCGGTCGGCAAGGATTCGCTCTCGATGCGTACGCGCTGGAACGAGGCCGGAGAGGAAAAGCAAGTCGTCGCACCCATGTCCTTGATCGTCACCGCCTTTGCCGCCGTCGACGACGTGCGCCGCACATTGACGCCGGAATTACGGCGCGATAATGAAGTCGGCGAAACCGAATTGCTGCTGATCGATCTCGGCTGTGGTCGCAACCGCCTCGGCGGCTCGGCCTTGGCGCAAGTCATGGGTGTCAGCGGCGACCAAGCGCCGGATATCGAACCGACGCCGTTGAAGGCATTCTTTGGCGCGATCCAGCGTTTGAATCGCGCTGGGCTGATCTTGGCCTATCACGACCGCAGCGACGGCGGCTTGTACGCCACCGTGTGCGAGATGAGCTTCGCCGCCCACCAAGGCGTGTCGCTGAATCTCGATGCGCTGTGTTACGACGAATTGATGAACGATGTCGACGGTTACGAGCGCCGCCCGGATGCGATCCGCGGACGGATGCACGACAGAATCATGGCGGCCTTGTTCAACGAAGAACTCGGCGCGGTATTGCAAATCCGCCGCGCGCAGCGTAACGACGTCATGGCGATACTGCGCGACGCCGGACTCGGCGCGGCCTCGCATCTGATCGGCACGCTCAACGACGCCGACGAGATTCGTATTTGGCGTAATGCGAAGCAGATTTTCAGCGCGCCGCGTTTTGAATTGCAGCGCGTGTGGAGCGAAGTCGGCCACCGGATTGCGCGTTTGCGCGACGATCCGGGTTGCGCGCAGGAAGAATTCGATGCGCTGCTCGACCGCGACGATCCGGGCTTGTCGGTGAGCTTAAGCTTCGAGTTGAACCACGCGCCGACGCCGCTGACGGCGCGCCCGCGGATCGCGATTTTGCGCGAGCAGGGCGTCAACGGCCATCTCGAAATGGCGGCGGCCTTCGAGCGCGCCGGCTTCGAGGCGTTCGATGTGCATATGTCGGATTTGCAGTCGGGCCGCGTCGCCTTGGCCGATTTCAAGGGCTTGGCGGCCTGCGGCGGCTTTTCGTATGGCGACGTATTGGGCGCGGGGCAGGGCTGGGCAAAGTCGATCTTGTTCAACCAACGACTGCGCGAGCAATTCGCCGCCTTCTTCGCGCGCGGCGACAGTTTTGCGCTCGGCGTTTGCAATGGCTGTCAGATGATGGCGCATCTTGCCGCGATTATTCCGGGTGCGGCGCATTGGCCGACCTTCGAGCGCAATCGCAGCGAACAATTCGAAGCGCGCGTGACCATGGTCGAAATTCCGGAGTCGCCCTCGCTGTTCCTCGCCGGCATGGCCGGATCGCGCCTACCGGTCGTGGTGTCGCATGGCGAAGGGCGCGCGGTATTCGCTGGTGCGCAAAAGTCGGCGCTGGCGTTACGGTACATCGACCATCGCGGCGCAGTGGCGCAGACTTATCCCGCCAATCCGAACGGCTCGCCCGACGGCGTCGCCGGGGTGACTTCCGACGACGGGCGGTTCACGATTATGATGCCGCATCCGGAACGAACCTTCCGCAAAGTGCAGATGTCCTGGCAACCGCCGCACTGGGCGCAGGACGCTAAGTATGCAAGCGATGACGGCCCATGGATGCAGATGTTCCGCAACGCCCGCCGCTGGGTGGGCTGATAAAGGCATTGTCCACGAAATACACGAAAAGCACGAAAAGAATCAAAGGCCTGCCTGTCTCTTGGCGGTCGCATGGTGTATGAGTGATATTCCTGTGCAATACATTGTTTTTGTTCGTGTCTTTCGTGTTTTTCGTGGATAAAAGAGGTTTTTAGGATCATGCTCGACGAATCGATGCCGGAACTGGTCGCCAAAATCAAGGCGTTTCGCCGCGATATCCATGCGCATCCCGAACTTGCGTTCAAGGAAGAGCGCACCGCGCAGCAGGTGGCGGCGGGCTTGCAAGCCCTGGGTTTGGAAGTCCATCGCGGGCTGGCGACCACCGGCGTTGTCGCACGACTCAGTGTCGGCACTAGCCGTCGCGCTATCGGTTTGCGCGCCGATATGGACGCCTTGCCGTTGCAAGAGGCCAACGACTTCGACCATAAGTCGCGTTATCCCGGCAAGATGCACGCCTGCGGTCACGATGGACATACGGCGATGCTGCTCGGCGCGGCGGAAGTGTTGAGCCGTACGCGCGATTTCGATGGCACGGTGTATTTCATCTTCCAACCCGCCGAGGAGCACGAAGGCGGCGCGCGCGCGATGGTGGAGCAGTGGCTGTTCCGGCAATTCCCGATGGACGCTGTGTTCGGTTTGCATAACTGGCCCGGCTTGTCGGTCGGGCGCATCGGCGTCGCCAGCGGCCCGGTAATGGCCGGGACCGATCGGTTTGAGTTGACGCTGACGGGGCAGGGCGGCCATGCGGCGATGCCGCATCAAGCCGTGGATGTCGTCGTCGCTGGCAGCGCTTTAGTGCAAGCCTTGCAGAGCCTCGTGGCGCGCAATACCGATCCGCTCGATGCGGCGGTGGTCAGCGTGACGCGCTTTAACGCCGGATTCGCCGACAACATCCTGCCGCAAACCGCCATCCTCGGCGGCACGGTGCGCAGCTTGAATAAAACCGTGCAAGCGCAACTCGAAGCCGGCCTGCGCCGCATCTGCCGGGGCATTGAAGCGGCCTATGGCGTGGCGATCGACGTTGGCTATTCCTACGGCTACCCGCCGACCGTCAACGACGATGCGGCCAGTCGCTTGGCGTATGCCGCCGCCAGCGCGGTGGTCGGCGAATCCCAGGTCGACACGCGCTTGCCGCCGAGTATGGGCGCCGAGGACTTCGCATTTCTGGCGCAGGAAACGCCGGGTTGCTACGTCTGGCTAGGCAACGGGCCGGGCAGCGGCGGCTGTATTCTGCATAGCCCGGACTACGATTTCAACGATGAGATCATCGAAACCGGGATACGGTATTGGCATCAGTTGGCGACGGGTATCATGCCGAAGAATTGATTACGCATCGTCTATGACCCTTACCGAACTCCGCTATATCGTCGCCTTGGCGCAGGAACGGCATTTTGGCCGCGCCGCCGAGAAATGCTTCGTTTCGCAACCGACTTTATCGGTGGCGGTGAAGAAATTCGAGGAGGAGTTGGGCGCGATTCTGTTCGAACGCGGCGTGGGCGAAATTCGCATGACGCCGCTCGGCGAGCGCGTGGTGCGGCAGGCCGAGCGGGTCTTGGCCGAAACCAAGCTGCTGAAGGAGCTGGCCGAAAGCGGCGGCGATCCTTTGAGTGGGCCGTTGCGGCTGGGGACGATCTACACCATAGGGCCGTATCTGTTGCCGCGACTGGTGTCCTTGCTGAAGGAAAGCGCGCCGCGCATGCCGTTGATGTTGGAGGAAAATTTCACCGTCAAGGTGCTGGAGTCCTTGAAAAACGGCGATCTCGACGTGGCGATTTTGGCGTGGCCGATCGCCGAACCGGGGCTGGCGGCGCAGGCGGTGTACGACGAGGAGTTGCGCGTGCTGTTGCCCGCCGACCATGCGTGGGCGAGCTTGGCGGCGATAGACGCCGCCGCCTTGATCGATCAGCCGTTATTGATGCTGGGGCGCAATAACTGCTTTCGCGATCAGGTGTTGGACCTATGCGCGCGCGCCGGGGCAGGGGGGCCGCAGGTACTCGAAGGTTCGTCGCTCGAAACCATACGTTTGATGGTGGCGTCGGGCGTCGGCATTTCGGTGATGCCGGCCTCGGCGGTCGATGGTTTGGCGGCGGACGATGCCTTGTTGCGCGTGCGTCCGTTTACCGCGCCGACTCCGACGCGGCGTGTCGGTTTGGTGTGGCGCGTCGGCTTTCCGCGTCATCGCGCGATCGACGAGGTGCGCCGCGCCCTGCAGGCTTGCCGCTTGCCGGGGACACAGTTGTTGTAGTTGTCGCAGTGGCGTAGTTGTTATGGGGGGCGGGTGCTTAGGGCAAGCGTTTCGGCGTGGGAAGCACCCAGTTGTTCTGGGCTTTCCATGCGACGAATCCGGCGGAAGGCGTTGCGTTTTCGCCTTGCGAGGCTTCGTAGCGAAACTCTTTCGGCACCTGCTGAAGCGCCCAGGCTTCGGCGCCCATGCCGAAAAACAACTCCTCGTCGCCGACGTCGTCCGGGGCGTCCCAAATGGTCACCACCTCCTGGCCGTCCTGACCGCCGAAAAGCCACCATTGCTGGGCGAGCGTGCTGTCGAATTGTTTTGGAATGGCATTCGTCATTTTTTCCAACGCTCCAATCCCGGTATCCCGCGCGTCAGCGCCCAGGCGACCAACTTCGGCATGCGCATTTCACGCAACTTTTCCATACAGAAATCCTGCATTTGCCGTGCGCTGAAATCGGGTTGGACGAAGGCGCCTTGTCGGTAACAATAGCTGCAATAGTCGGGATTTTTCGTGCCGTCGGCATTATCGCCGCCGCCTTGCGGATCTTGTTTCATCGGCATGCCGCAACTTTGACATCGTTTGCCCATCGATAAGCTCCTGAGTGTGAATGGTTTGCATGTGCTGCCGAGATGGACTCCGACGGTCGTGCCGTCGGAGTCGCCAAACGGGCTCAGCGCTTATTTTTTCGCATGTCCCGGAACATGGCTTGCGGCTTTTTTCGCCATTTCGGTCAAATTGCCCATGGCGGCGGCGGATGCTTGGGAAATTTGTTCGAAGGCGCCGTTGGCGTTGGCCATGGCGGCTTGGAAGGATTCGGCGATCTTCGGGCTGGAAACCGGCAGATTGGCGAGAAAACCTTGCATTGCCTCCGTCATTTCCTTGGTGCCGGTGGCGAGTTGTTCGGTCAAGAGACGCGAAAATTCGATGCGCGCTTCGTTGCCGATGGCGGCGATTTGTTGCGCGGTGGCGACGAATTGCTGGGTGGTTTCCTGAGCGTATTGCGTGCTCAATTGCAGCATCGCCTTGGGATCTTTGCTGTTGGCTTGGGCTTTGGCGTTTTCCAGTCCTTTGCGGAACAAGTCTTTAGCCAGCTCGGTTTGCAGCGATAGGATGCGCTGGGAGTTTTCCACGGAAAGCTGCGCCAGACGCATGGCGGCTTCCATATTCTTCTGGTGCAATTCGGTCAGTTTCTCGGCTTTTTCGGTCATGAAAGTTCTCCGTAAGATCGGGTTGTGTCGTTGGGATGCGGTCGCCGTCATGGCTTGACGACACGCCGATTCTAAACAATTCTCATGAGTTGGGGCGATTGTCTGCGTGCTTGTTGCAAAAAGTCGGCGCTGACGGGACGGATGGAGCGATCGGAGCGCTTTGGCGCTATAGTCTGGCGCCTGGCGTGCGGTGCGCACGTGTTCGCGATACGTGTTTGAAATAAAGGAATAGCAGCTTATGGATGCACATGCGGAAGAAACGGTGCGCTTGACGGCGTTTAGTCATGGCGGCGGTTGCGGTTGCAAGATTGCGCCGGGCGTGTTGGCGGAAATGTTGCGCGGCATGCGCGCCGGACCTGTGCCGCCGGAATTGCTGGTCGGCATCGAAACCAGCGACGACGCGGCGGTGTATAAACTCAACGAGCATCAGGCGTTGGTGGCGACCACCGATTTTTTCATGCCCATCGTCGACGATCCCTACGATTTCGGGCGGATTGCCGCGACCAACGCCTTGAGCGACGTGTATGCGATGGGCGGTACGCCGATTATGGCGCTGGCGGTGGTCGGCATGCCGATCGGCAAATTGCCCTTGGAGGCGATCGGCAAGATTTTGCAAGGTGGCGCGCACGTCTGCGCGCAAGCCGGCATCCCGGTGGCGGGCGGTCACACGATCGATTGCGTCGAGCCGATTTACGGCTTGGTGGCGCTGGGTTTGGTGCATCCGGATCGTGTCAAGACCAATGCGGCGGCGCAGGCCGGCGATGTGTTGATACTCGGCAAACCGCTCGGCGTCGGCATTATGTCGGCGGCGTTGAAGAAGTCGACTTTGGGCGAGGCGGGCTACCAAGCGATGCTGGCCGCCACGTTGAAATTGAATACGCCGGGTCGGCGTCTGTCCGAAATGGCGGCGGTTCATGCTTTGACGGATGTGACCGGCTTCGGCCTGCTCGGACATTTGCTCGAAATTTGCCGCGGTTCGCAGTTGGTCGCCGAATTGCAAATGACGTCGATTCCCTTGTTGGCGGGCGTGGCCGAGTTGGCGCAAGCCGGTTACGTCACGGGCGCGTCGGCGCGCAATTGGCAAGCGTATGGCGACGACGTGGCGCTAGCTGCGTCGATAACCGCAGTGCAGCGCGCCTTGCTGACCGATCCGCAGACCAGCGGCGGCTTGTTGGTTGCCTGCGCGGCGGAGGCCGTCGACGAGGTGTTGGCGCTCTTCCGCGCCGAAGGCTTTGCCGAGGCGGCGCTTATCGGACGTTTGCAGCCGGGCGCGGCGCAGGTCAGGGTTAAGCCATAAGCGGCTGAAAGATTATTCCGCCAGCAGCAGAAATACCGTCGGACGTTTATCGATCTCCGGTGCGGGGGCGTTTTTCCAGGCGGCGCAGCGGCGGGTGGCGATGGCTTCGCTAGTCAGCGTCAAATCGGTGGCGATGCATAATCGGGTCGTGGGGTGGCAATCGGCGAGCAGCGCGTCGAACAGCGTGCGATTGCGGTAGGGGGTTTCAATAAACAACTGGGTTTGTTGTCGCTGTTGCGATTCGCGTTCGAGTTCGACGATGCGCTGGCGACGTTCGGGGTCGCGCGCGGGCAGATAGCCGTGAAAGGCGAACCGCTGCCCGTCCAAGCCCGAGGCCATCAGCGCCAATAGCAGCGACGATGGGCCGACCATAGGACGTACGGCGGG
>DATETD010000077.1:0-2062 GCA_035283885.1 Rhodocyclaceae bacterium | reverse complement strand
CTCGGGCAGGGCGTCGGTGATGGTTTCGATATGCGACAGCGTGCCGAATTTGCCGAGGTAGTTGATGAACGAAAGCGGGTCCATGCCGTCTTGCAGCACCTGGCGACCGAAGCGTAAGGAGATGTGCCAATGATCCGAACTCATCGCGCCGCCGCCGCTGGAGCTGACTTCGGCCTGCGCGGCCTGCAAATTCGTCGCAGGCGCCTTCCTGTCATCGTTGCCGAGCACCTCGTGTAAGCGCGCCAGCAGTTCGTCACTGCGCTCGATCGGGGCGACTTCGTTCGCCGCGACGGCGGCGATCAGGGTGGAGATGTGATCCTGACATTCCAGCAACAGCGTAATCAATGCGCCGTCGAAATGCAGTTCGCCGTTGCGCAGCAAATCGAGCAGGTTTTCTACCACATGGGTGAAGCGCACCACTTCGTCCAGCCCGAACAAGCCGCCAGAGCCTTTGATGGTGTGCGCGCAACGAAACAGTGCGCTCATATCGTCGGGACTACACACGCCTTCGTCGGCGCGCAGCAGGATTTCCTCCATTTGCGCCAGCAGTTCTTTGGCCTCTTCCATGAAGACGCCCAGTGCTCGGGCCATATCGTTGGACAGGTTGGCGGCGGCATTAGTCATTTCGTCCTCCTCGCGCTTAGTTTTCAATGTTCGGTGGCGGAAATAATCAGCGGGTCGCCAAGCACGCCGCCGAGATTGGCGAGATCGAGCAGGCGCAGCACCGCCGGCGGATGGTTGACGAAACGTAGCCGTTTGCCGGGATGGCGCTTGGCGATCAGCATCCATTGCAAGCCCGCCGTGTCCATTTCGGTCACACCCGAGAGATCGATTTCGATGTCGCTGGCGTTGTTCATGACTGCGGCGAGTTTCGCCTTGGATGCGGCGACGGTATAGATGGTCAGCTCGCCCGCCATGCTCATGCGCGCCGTGTTTTCCCGTGATGTCGTCTCGATAATCATGATCGCCTCACATCAATAGTTTTTCGACCGCCGCCAGGATTTGCTTGGGCTGAAAAGGCTTGAGTATCCAGCCCTTGGCCCCCGCATCTTTGCCGGACTCCTTCATATCCTGCGACCCCTCGGTAGTCAGCATGACGACCGGGACGAATTTGTATTCCGGCTGCTTCTTCATTTCCCGCAGAAACGTAATGCCGTTCATGTTCGGCATATTGACGTCGCTGATGACCAAGTGAATCTTCTGCCCGCCCAGCGTGCTCAGTCGATTCAGCGCGTCCTTGCCGTCGACCGCTTCCAGCACGTTATATCCCGCTCCCTTGAGCGCCGAACCGACGACATCCCTGACGCTCGCCGAGTCGTCGACGATCAAAATAGTCTTGCCCATGAAATCTCCTTAGTCCGATGCCTTGTTTTACTGCACCTTCATTACATCGTCAACTACTGCTTAAAAGAGATGGGCTACTGCTAAAGAGATAGTGGGAATGGTGCGGATTGTGCAACTTAATCCTGAAAACCTCGGTTCAATCCGCAGATTGCGCAGAGTGGCGCAGATTTTCATAAAGTTGCGAAACCTTGGCGCATCACCCGAAAGCTGCATCGCCTATCCACTCTTAGTCGTTGTTTTATCTGCGGAAATCTGCAGATAACTGCTTTTTCTAGGTTTATTCCTTTGCCGCCTATGTAAAAGTCGGCTCTGGCGGGACGGATGGACCTGCGAATAGTGCGGCGGTCAGGGGAACGACTATGGCGGCGCATCCCACACGACCCGGTTGCGGCCCTGTTGTTTGGCGGCATAAAGCCGGGCGTCGGCGATTTCCATAAGCTGCGCCGCGGACGGCGGCGTTTGCACGACGCTGCAACCGCCGAGCGAAATCGTGACATACGGCGCTACGGGCGACAGTTCGTGCGGAATATGCAGTAACTCGACCGCCGTTCTGACCGACTCGGCGACCGCGCGACCGCCCTTGGCGTCGGTGTCCGGCAAAATCAGCGCAAACTCTTCGCCGCCGTAACGCGCCACCAGATCGGCAGGTCGGTTCAACGCAAAACTCAGCGCACGCGCGATCGCTTTGAGCGCCCAATCGCCACGCGCATGACCATAA
>DATETD010000076.1:0-3421 GCA_035283885.1 Rhodocyclaceae bacterium | reverse complement strand
CCTCGGCGGCGGAGCAAGGCGATACGCGCGGCATGACCTGGCTCGGCCTCTGTTATCAGCGCGGCCATGGCGTCGACGCCGACGCCGCCCGCGCGGCGGAACTGTTCGGCCAAGCCGCGCAGCGCGGCGCACGACTCGCGCAGTTTTGGCGCGGTCGGGTGCTGTATTTTGGTCAGGGCGTGGCGCGCGATTTTGTCGCAGCCGCGCGCAACCTACAGGCCGCAGCGGCGCAAGGTTCGGAAAAAGCGCAGGATTTGCTCGGACGCTGCTACTTCTTCGGCCGCGGCGTCGCCGAAGACCGCCGCAAAGCGGTGGAACTATGGCGTCAAGCGGCGGCGGCGGGCGTCGTCAGCTCGATCTATTGCATGGGCATGTGCCTGTACGCCGGCCAAGGGATTGCGCTCGACGTGGCCGAAGCGGTGAGCTATTTCCGCGCCGCCTCGCGTAAAGGGCTGGCCGGAGCGATGTTTTTGCTCGGGCAGTGCTACACCTTCGGCCTCGGGGTCACGCGCGATCCCGAGGCCGGATTGGCCTGGTATCGCCGCGCGGCGGACAAAGGCAACCGCGACGCCGAATTCGAAATGGGCGAATGCTATGCTCATGGCGTGGCCGCCGGCGGGCGCGATATGGCGCAAGCCTTGCGCTGCTGGCGCGCGGCGGCGCGGCGCGGCCATGCGCGCGCCAGAATCAAGATCGCCCATGCCTATCGCTGGGGCGACGACGTCGAAGAAAACAAGGACTTGGCCGTGGCCTGGTATCGCCGCGCCGCCGAACGCGGCGACATCGCCGCGCGCGTATGGCTAGGAGAATGCTACGAGCATGGCGAGGGCGTGCGCGCCGACTTAGCGGTCGCCTTGGAGCACTATCGCGCCGCCGCAGACGTCGGCGATCCGCATGGCCAAGCCGAACTCGGACGTTGCTTGCTGCATGGCCTCGGCGCGCCGACGCAAGCGTCGCGCGGCGAAGCACTACTGCGCGCGGCGGCGCAAGCCGGCTGGCGACAAGCGCAAGGCGAATTGGCGCGCTACTGGTACGCGCGCGCCGAAGATCTAAGGAATGGCGAAGCGGACGACGCCCAAGCCGCCGCGATGGCCGTCGCCTATCGCCAAGCGGCGGAACTCGGCCACCTGCGCGCCGCATTCATGTGGGCCGAATGCCTACGCCACGGCCAGGGCGTCGCGGCGGACGTCGCGCAAGCGCTGGATTGGTATCGCCGCGCCGCCAGCCTGGTCGATGCCGAAATCGTGATGGCGGATATGTATTTCTTCGGCCAGGGCGTAGCGCGCGACCCGCAACAAGCTTTTCATTGGTACGAAAAAGCCGCCGTAAAACACGAAGACGCCTACGCGATGTACAGCTACGGCTATTGCCTGATGCACGGCGAAGGCGTAGCGCGCGACGCATGCAAGGCGCTGCAATGGCTGCGTAATGCCGCCCGCAAAGACGTCGCCGACGCGCATTACGAACTCGGCCTAGCCTACCGCCGCGGCGACGGCGTAGCGCGGAGTATTCATTTCGCGATCAAATGGCTGTACTCCGCAACGCGCTTGGGCCATATCGAGGCGCAAAGCGCGCTGGACGAGATAGCGGCGGAAGATGAAGGCGAAGCCTAGAAAGTCGGCGCTGGCGAGACGGGTGGGGTATGATGCGGAAGTTATTGGTGTCGATTGCGCCGGTATCGTCGCCGTTGTCGGGCTGTGCTCTCGCGGATGCGATTAAGCAAGCGGGGTGGATTTGGCGGGTGGTTGACGGAATTTGGATAGGCGGTATTTTTGTAGCGCAGGAAACGGCATTTATATCGATATTCAAAGGGTTGCAGCATGATACAATTTTGTCGTCTATCCTGTTTACTTGCCGTTTTGACGGATGCTTTACGTTGGGCCGCATAGCATAAGGTACTCGCCTCTATGTCCAAGACCGAATTCGACGTCTACTGCCCGGAATGCAACATATTGATTGCGGCTCAGGTCGTTGCGGAGGGCAATGGGGGCTTTCGCAGTAACGCGGTTAACCCCTATGACGAAATTTGCGCCGAATACCAAGGCGAGCATTACTTTGTCTGCCTTTGCGGTCGCTGTAGCCAGCCGTTCCTTATTCGCCAATCTCTATATGGCATTCCTGCTGAATTTGAAACAGTGACTGAAGAGGCCGTTCTTTACCCATCAGCGAAAAGGATGCCCCTTGATGGTGCACCTCTCAACATAAGGTCTGCCCACGAGCAAGCTGTCCGTTCGTTCTCAGCTTCGCTCTTTGAACCGTGCGTTCTCATGTGCCGGAAGTGCATCGAGGCAACCTGCAAAACTCTCGGGGCGAAAGGCCGCGATTTGAACGCCCGGCTTCAGAGTCTGTTTGACGCCGGCCACATCGATTCACGTCTTCTCAATTGGGCTCACGAAATACGCCTTATCGGGAACGAGGCCGCCCATGATCCTGATATCAAAGTCACGAAACGCGATGCCCGCGACGTGCTGGACTTTACGGAGTCCATTTTGATCTACGTCTTTTCGCTCACATCGCGCTTTGAAAAATTCCGTGCTCGGCGTGCCAAGCCGGAGTAGGTTGGGCTGGTTAAGCCCAATATTCGATGCCACATTGATGCGTTGGGCTGACCAGAGATCGCAATCTACCGTGCTCCTACCCCGATTACGCCATATTGATAACCTATACATCCTATTACCATGAAAGTAAGCGACATTTTGACCATACTTCGAACTGACGGTTGATTTCTTGTCGCTACACGCGGCAGTCATCGGCAGTTTAAGCATCCAGTCAAAAGCGGTCGCGTTACAGTAGCCGGAAAACCCAGTGACGATTTGGCTCCCGGCACTTTGAACAGCGTGCTCAAACAAGCCGGATTGAAGGAATAAATTTATGCGCTATGCTATTGTTGTCGAAAAAACGGAAAACAACTATTCGGCTTACGTTCCCGACCTGCCCGGTTGCGTCGCTACCGGACAGACCGTAGAGGAAACCGAGAACGAAATTCGCGAGGCTATTGCGTTTCATATCGAAGGACTTCGCGAGGATGGCTTGCCCGTTCCGCGGCCAGCAAGCATCGTTGAATATCTTGAGATTGCAGCTTGACTCTAAGCCGGACACGCTGGAACTGGAGCCAGAACAAAGCACAGGCTCAGGCCACGCATTCCCACATTCTCCACTCCGCGACGCCCGCCTTGAAAGTCGGCGCTGGCGAGACGGATGGATGAGCCGGCGCCGGTTCGATGCAAGCATATGAAATATGCTGAAGTAGAAGTAGCCAAGGCTGCGAGCGGGTGTGCAGGCGCTACGGCGCGATCAAATCATCTGAATCACCAGTTTCTTGCCGCAGGCTGCGGCGTATTTGCGTAGGGTAGCCAACGAGGGCGAATGCTTGTGGCTTCCGAGGCTGTATTCGATACGTGCGAGCACCGGTTGCGACACG
>DATETD010000075.1:0-13504 GCA_035283885.1 Rhodocyclaceae bacterium | reverse complement strand
TTGACCGAGTCGGCGCCGGTGGGCATTTACCGTACCGACGCCGCAGGGCGATGTACTTATGTCAACGAACGATGTTGCGAGATATCCGGCTTGAGTCGTGCGGCGGCGCTCGGCGACGGGTGGGTGCAATCGCTGCCGCCGGACGAACGCGAACCGATGTTGCTTAAGCAGTCGCTGGGTCTGAAAAATCGCAAGCCCTATCTGGAGCAGCTTCGCCTGGTTCATCCGGATGGCAAGACGGTGTGGGCGATTTGTCGCGGTCAGGTGGAGACGGATATGCACGGTCGGTTTCAAGGGCATGTGGGCATGCTGGTGGATATTACGGCGCAGAAGAACGTGGAGTTGAAGCTGCTCGAAGCGCAAAAAATGCTGCATCATCTGGGTCGCTATCAATCGCAACAGGTCGAAGCCGAGCGTAAGCGAATCGCGCAGGAATTGCACGACGAGATGGGGCAGTTGTTGACCTGCATTAATCTGGCGGCGTCGACCTTGAAATTGTCGAATCCGGATTCGCAGGAAATCATCGAGTTCGAAGACAAGGTACAGCAACTGTTGCAGCGGGCGCACCAATTTATCCGCAACATCACGACAACCCTGCGACCGGTGATTCTCGATCAAGGCTTGAGCGAGGCGCTTAGATGGTTGGCGAGCGAGATCGAGCAGCAATCGGGATTGAGTTGCGAGGTGGAGTTGACGGGCGACGCCGGTTTGCTCGACGATGCCATCGTTATGCCGGTTTTTCGCATCGCCCAAGAGCTGTTGACCAATGTGATGCGTCATGCTCAGGCGACGGCGGTGTGTTTGCGCGCCGATTTCGACGAACTGATTTGCTTGAGTGTGAGCGATAATGGCTGTGGTTTTGACGTTGAGTCGATCATGGGCGGTAAAGGATTCGGTTTGTTGGGGATTCGCGAGCGGGTGTCGCAGTTGGATGGCGTGATGGAAATTTCCAGCGGCAAGGATGTCGCAGGGACGACGATAGTCATCAGCATTCCCCGCAAGTTGGCGAGCGTTGTCGATGACGGGAGAGGGCAGTGGCTCAGACGCTGGGACGATCCGCAGTGATGCTCACTGCGAAAGTCGGCGCTGACGGGACGGTGAAAGGATAGTCAAATCATGTTGAGGAATGAGGGATGATACGAATTATTATTGCCGACGATCATGCAATTGTCAGAGGCGGTTTAATCCAGTTGTTGAAGACGCAAACGGATATGAAGCTGGTCGGCGAGGCGGGCAGCAGCGCCGAAGTCATTTTGCGCGTGCGTAGTGTCGAGGCGGATGTGTTGTTGTTGGATCTGTCGATGCCCGGAGCGAGCGGCGTCGATCTGATCGCCAGCTTGCGCGCCGAAAAGCCGCGTTTACCGATCCTGGTGTTGAGCATGCATTGCGAAGGCATGATCGCGGCCAAGGCGCTCAAGGCCGGCGCCAACGGTTATATCTGTAAAGGAAGCAGCACCGACAATTTGTTGGCGGCATTGCGCAAAGTGGCGAAAGAAGGGCGCTATATCGATCCGGTGTTGGTCGATGCGCTGGTTTTCGACGGCAAGGCGTATTTGGAGCCGGCGAAGAGCGAATTGTCGGAGCGTGAGTTTCAGATTCTCGATCTATTGATCAATGGCGCGACGGTGACCGGGATCGCCGAGCAGTTGGCGTTGAGCGTTAAAACGGTCAGCACGCACAAGACGCGATTGATGCAGAAGCTGCATGTGCGCACCAATGCCGAATTGATACGCTATGCGATTACTCACGGCTTGACGCGCGAATGATGTAGCGCAGTGTCCGTCGCCGGAGCGCCATTCCGGCTTGGGCGCAGCGATAAGGTGGGATGTTTCCTACGCGGCGATGCCGAATGTCCGACCGTGCGGCGGACATTTCCGATATTCATGTCGACGCGTCTATGGCACTATTCGGGAGTAATGAACCGATTGGAGTCGTGGATATGTTGAGAGTATTGGTTGTCGACCCTTCCGCCATCGCGCGGGATCGCTTTGCCGCTTGGCTGATGGAAACGCCGGGCGTCCAGGCCGACGGCGTCGCCTTGCCCGAGGAAGCGGAAAAACGCCTCGCCGATGGATCCGTGCGCGCTTACCATGCAATTATTATCGATAATGCCTTGCCCGAGCGTAGTTGCGGCAAGCTGATCGAGCGTTTGCGCCACGATCATCCCGAAATTGTCGTCATCGTGCGCGTCACGCATCGCGCATTTCATCGCTATCACTGGATGATAGGATGCGACTATTGCCTGCGCCAGGATCTCAATCCCTTGCCGTTTATCAAAGACGCCCAGTCGCTCAAGGCGGCGCGGGCGGCGGCTCAAGCCGAACAAAACTCTTTCGACATCTCGTCTGCTCAGCCTTGTATGGCGGTATAGACGTTCGTAACGCTGTCTTGTCGTATCCGCCCTTGGGCGAAATTACCGGTTTTGTCGGTTATCTAGAATGGTATCGAATCGATCCGTAGCGCAATCCGTGGCGATCCATCGTCGTCAGCGCAGTCGCTTGCTGATTTTGTTGGCGCTGGCCTTATCGTTGCTGTTGGCGCTGTCGATGTATCAGCTCGGCCTGATTTATTTGGATCAGGTGCGCGACGCTGAAGCTAAAACGCATAACTACGCCGCCATCCTTCAAGCACGAGTGGCTTCCGGCCTACGCCATGTCGATGCGGTGTTGCAGGAGCTCGAACACAATGTAGCGGTGGAGAGCGCAATTCGTTCTTCGTCATATTCACCACCGACGGACGCGGCGGCGAAAAGCATGACGACGAAACTTGATATGCATATGATCAATGCCGAAGAAGTGGCGAGCCTGTGGGTGTTCGATGTGCGCGGCGATGTGCGCTATGCCTCGACCGGCTCGAATCGCCTCCGTTCCGGAATCGGCGATCGCGATTTTTTCCGGAAAATGCAGGCACATCCCGAATCGGGTTTGGTGTTTTCTGCCGTGTCGGGATCGAATCGGCGCGCCGTACTGGCGTTGCGCGCCGTGCGCGATGCTCACGGAAAATTTCTCGGCGCAGTCGGCGCATCGATCGAGTTCGACTATTTCCTGAAGTTGTTCGAGTCGCTGGATATCGGCGTCGATGGCTTTATCGCCTTGCGCCGTAGCGACGACTACACGCAGGTAGTGCGCTGGCCTGCACTGGATGCCGATAGGGATTCCGCGTTGGCGATGGATCATCCGTTGCGTATGGCGCTACACGAAGGGGCGGCTGCGGCAACGCGCATTTCGCGACTCGATGGCGACGGGCAAAAGCGCATCGCCAGTGTGCGGCGCTTGGATCGCTATCCGTTTTTTGTAATTGTGGCCTTGGGTTACGATGAAATTTTGGCGGCGTGGCGCGGCAGCGCCGCCAAAATCGGCGCAATGGGCGTGGCGCTGCTTGCCTTGTTGATCGGGGTGTTGATGCGCATGCGAGGCTACGCCGAGCGTGTCGAAGTGTTCCAGCGTTTGGTCGAACATTCCGGGCAGGGGGTCGGCATCGCCAAATTGGATAGCCGTTTGAATTACGCCAATCCGGCGTTGCGCCGTTTGCTGGGCCTTCCGCAAGACGCCGATAGTACGCAATATTCATATGAGCGCTTTTTCAAGGATGCCGACCGTCAATGGTTCCGCCGCGAAGTTCTTCCATCCATGCTGGAAAGCGGGCAATGGACCGGAGAACTCGCCGTCGTGGGCTTGCAGGGGAACGCGACGCCTGCGATGCATAATATTTTTTTAATCCGCGACGCCGAAGGGGCGCCGTTGGCGTTTGCCGATATCGTTATCGATTTAAGCGAACGGATGCGGGCCGAGCAGGCTTTGCACGACGCTAAGGAAATGCTGGAGCGCCGTGTCGAAGAACGCACCGCCGAACTTTCCCATGCGCTCGATGCGGCGAAAATGGCCGATAACGTCAAGGATGCATTTTTAGCCAATGTCAGCCATGAATTGCGCACGCCGCTGAACGCCGTGATCGGCATGACGGGGCTGGCCTTATCCACCGCCACGGATGCGCGACAACGCGACTATTTGGAAAAGGTGACGCAAGCGGGCAAGACGCTGGCAAGGATCATCAACGACTTGCTCGATTTATCCAAAATCTCGGCCGGGCGGATGGAATTGGAAACCACGACCTTCGATTTGCGCCAGTTGCTGGCGCGCAGTAGTTCGTTTATGAATTTCAAACTGACGGAGAAAGGTCTGGCGCTGACGCAACAGATCGACGACGATGTACCGGAAGTGCTGGTCGGCGACCCGTTGCGGGTCGAGCAGATTCTGTTGAATTTGTTGAGCAATGCAGTCAAATTCACGCATACCGGAGTGGTCGAAGTGCATATCGGCCTGCATGCGCGCAAAGCGGAGCGGGTTTGTCTCTCGATCGCCGTCAAAGACACGGGGATAGGCATGCGCGAGGAGGATATGGCGGGCTTGTTCAGACCGTTCTTTCAGACGGATGCTTCGATGTCGCGTAAATTCGGCGGCACCGGCTTGGGCTTGACGATCTGCAAGCGCTTGGCGGAAATGATGGATGGCACTATCGGCGTCAGCAGCGAGCTGGGCGTCGGTACGACCTTTGTCGCCACCCTTTGGCTGGGCCTGGGCATCGCCGGCGATTTGCCGGACGCCCAGGCGCTTGGCGGCAAAATGCCGGAAACGATCGCCTATACGGATGTGCGGGTATTGGTGGTGGACGATCAGCCGTACAACTGCGAAATCGTGCAGGCATTGTTGGCGATGGTCGGCATCGATGCGCGCACCGTGGATAACGGTCAGGCCGCGTTGGATTTACTGGCTCAGGCCGATCCGTACACCTTCGATTTGATCTTGATGGATATCCAGATGCCGGTGATGGACGGTTTGACGGCAACGCGCGAGTTGCGCACTCGATCCGGGTTTGCCGCCTTGCCTATCGTCGCCATGACCGCGCACACCATGGTGCATGAAAACGAGCGTAGCTTGGCGGCGGGAATGAACGATCATATCGGCAAGCCGTTCGACAATAAATCCTTGTATCGCGTATTGGCGAAATGGATTCCAAAATCCAAGCAATATATTCGCAAGCCAAAGGAGGCGGTCGCAGCGCGCGGCGGCGGTCTGCCCGAGATGCAGACGGTCGATGTGCAGGCGGGTTTGAGTTTGCATATCGGCGACGAGGCGAGATATCGTCATTGGTTGCAGGATTTCGCCGCGCACGCCGAATTATATGTCGATCAGATCGATTTGAATCTTTCGCTGGGGCAAACCCATCAGGCCGGCATGATCGCGCATACGATCAAAGGGCGCGCAGGTTTGCTCGGGATCAAGGATGTGCACGCCCTTGCCGCGGCGGTGGAAACCGCCTTGGATCATGGCGATTCGACCGACGTTTTGCTGGAAAATCTGCATCGGGTTTTATGCGAAGTTTCCGCCGAAATCCGACTCAAACTCGGGACTCCATCCGCCAAGGCGTCGACATCGATGGCGACGCAAGGCGCGCGCATGGCGGTCGAAGAGCCTATGCCCGAACCCATCGTTGGCGTATTGGCGATGCTGGAAGCCGGCGACGCCGATAGCGAGAATGCTTTGATTGCGTGTATCGACGCGCTCAAAAATAGCGCCTGGCTGGCGCCGTTGCAGCAAGCCTGGGAATTCGTGCAAAAATTCGACTATGCCGCTGCGCACCGATGCCTCGTCGTAGCGAGCCGCTTGCCGGATTGACGAGTCTAGGTTCGGGTTATAACTTAAGAATAGAGCGAAGCGGCGCTTGCGCGAATTTGAATCCGCGGCCCTTTATGACTTTAGTTTAATGGAGTATTCGGCCTTCGGGAGGAAACAATTCGTCGATGATTTCCGGGCCGAAGAGATATTTATGGCCGCAGATCTCGTCTTCGATCGCAATAATTTCCGCATCTTCAAGCAGGTTTTCGAGCTCCTCGCGCCCCAGCGTCAACAGCATGTCGCGAACTTTCTCCTCGTTGCGCGGGCAATTCAGGGCGATCGGGCGCGAGGCGAACAGGCGCACTTTTTCCGTACCGAATAGCCGCGTCAGCAGGACTTCAGGCGCGAGCGTCAGCTCGTCGGGGCGCACCGTATCGGCCAATTGTTCGATGCGGCGCCAACCGTCGCTATCGCGCATGTCGGCGTCCGGTAGCTTTTGTAGAAATAAACCGCAGGCGGTTTCCTCGGTGGCGGCCAGCCACAAGCGCGCCGGTTGTTGCTCGGATTGCAGCAAATAATGCTCGAATAATGCAGCCAGGCTATCGCCGACCAAGGGGACTAGACTTTGGTAAGGTTCGCCGGCCGTGTCGTTGTAGAGCGAAAGCACCAAACGACCGTCGCCTAGCAGGTGGCGGATCGTGGTCAATTCGGGCTGCGCCAGCGCTGCGGCGTTCGATTCCCGAATCGTGGCTTCGTCCGCCAGTTCGCTACGCGCCATACCGCGCATGCGCAATTGGTCGTCGCAATCCATCAGCAGCAGCGATACCGGCCCATGTCCTTGAAGTTGAAGGGTTAATCGACCTGACGATTTGAGATTGCCGCCGATGACGGCGGCAACGGCGGCCAGTTCGCCCAGCAGATTGCGCACCGGCGCGGCATAATTGCGCCAACGATGCATGGCTTCCCAGGCGGGGCCGAGTTGCACGAGGGCGCCGCGGATATCGAGATCTTCAAGTAAAAAACGATGAATGGCGTCCATTAGGGGTGTAAGGGAAGAAGCGAGTCGAGCTGGGCGGGATCGAAGCCGATAGCAATATCGGCGTCCGGTTTTTCGATAATCGGTCGCCGTATCAGTGCGGGATATTCCGTCATCAAGGCGATGGCGTCGTCGAGCGTGTCGACGGCTTGACGCTCGGCGCTCAACTTGCGCCAGGTCGGGCCACGGGTATTGATGAGCGACAAATAGGGCCTAACGGCGCACCACGCGCGCAACTTTTGTTGCGGCACGCCGTCTTTGCGGTAATCGTGGAATGTGTAATCGAGTTTATTTTCCCGACACCAAACGAAGGTTTTTTTCATGGTGTCGCAGTTCTTGATGCCGTAGATCGTGATCATTTCGATACCGTTGCAATGTCGCGCATCGGCGCTTTCAGCGAAGGGCGCATCATAGCAAATCGCGCCGCACAATTTTCGCTGCAAACGACAATTCGACGAAAGTTTCAACGCCGTCGATCGGTCTATTTGCGGCGAAGAAGTGCAGGCAAAAAAACGGATGTTAGAGCCGCATCGCCTCGATTGTGTGACCCACTGCGACGACACGACTCAGCATGGATGAAAACTTCTGCTGGGCTTCTTTGACGCGCTCGGTCGCTTGCGGATACCTGATCGTCTTGAAATCGTCGCCACAGGCGTCTATCACCGTGGGCGTGATCGACGACATGGCCTCGATTTCATGCACTTTGGCTGCATAGCAGCCGGCATCCCGTGCGGCGAATCGTATAATTCGCTCTACTGCGCCAAGCAGCAGTTGCTGGGTGACGTTTTGTTCGATGGAGTCTTCAAGATCTGAAGTTTAGACAGCCGCCAACCAGGCGCCGAGGATTTCCCTGCGGCGCTGCAAATTAAACGGCATATTTCGATTAAAATGAAGTCAGTAGCGCCGTCAAGTCGGCGGCTAACACCGGGAAGCGCTGATCCTGTCCGAGATAAGGCATGGCGAATTGAGCCGACTTCAGGTCGTAGGCGTCGCGTACGCGAAGCCCAGTAAATCGAATTCGAAACCATTGAGCAAAAAGCCCTGCGGTAATCGAGGTTCCTTTGCGCCAAGGAGCAACATCCATCAATGAAAAAGAATCGCGCAGCTGCAATGCAAGAAGAACCGTCCGACGCCGAGTTAATGACGAGGTTTTTCGGGCGCGAGCGCCAGTAGTCGAAGTGGCGTTGTTGCGCCGCGTTGCGTGCGTCGAGATAGCCGTCGTCGTCGAACATCAGGATATTCGGTCGCGCGACTGCGCCGCAGTGCGGACAGCGCGGCAGGTCCGAAGTCAGGCGGCAGCGTGTTTCGTCTATGCTCGGGTCGAACGCGGCGGCGGGCCAGATTGCGGCGCTGCAAGGACGCAGGCATTGCAGGTAATGAATCGAGCCGTGGATTTCCCAGAGGCGGTCGGCGGCGTAGCCGGCTTTTTGAAATTGGCCGTCTACATTGCCGGTCACGACGAAAGCGCCGTGCGGCAGTCCGGCGGCGTAGTTTTTCAGCATCTCGAAGCCGGCGTGCGGCACGGTGCGGCGGTAGAGTTGCAGGCGATGGCCATAAAACCCCCAGGCCAAGCTCGGTTGGCGTTCGAAGTTGATCGGCGCGGCGATTTGCACGAAATTCAACTTCGCCTCGCGTAGCGCCGGATAGGCGCGCCAGAATCCGGCGGCTTGCCGATAGGATTTGTCCAGGGTTCGATTCATCGGGCTGTTCTCCAGTAATATTCGCCCTTTTCAAGAGCGGTGCGAACGCAATGCTAAACCATTCCGATTTTCCGAGGATGAATCATGGATGAAGGACAGGCTCGTTTTCAGCGGGCGATAGACTTGTTCGATGCGGCCAACGCCACCGATCCGAATATGGAGCTAGGGCAGCCCAAGGAGTTGCTGTACGCGCAACGCATGAGCGCGATGCTGGATCGCTTTGCGCCGCAGGCGAACGAAACGGTGCGGCTGGCGGTGCGCGCGCAGCATATCGAGCGCTGGAAGATTCCGCGCGGCGATTATCCTATGGATCGGCAGGGCTATCATCATTGGCGGATTCGTTTGTACCAGTTTCATGCCGATCGGGCCGGGGAGCTGATGCGGCGCGCCGGGTACGACGACGATAGCATCGAGGCGGCGAAGCGCGTGGTCGGCAAGCGCGGCCTCAAGGTCAATCCCGATACGCAGTTGCTCGAAGATGTGGCGAGCATGGTGTTTATCGAGCATTATCTGTTGGCGTTCGCCCAGAGCAAGCCGGACTATACCGAAGAGCAGTGGCTGACGATTTTGCGTAAAACCTGGCGAAAAATGTCCGTCGCCGCGCAGCGATTCGTGTCGAATCAGGGCATACAATGCCCGCCGTCGTTGCTGCCGCTGATCGAGCGCGCGGTGAGCGAATAATTTTCGGAGGAAGCGTCGATGGAAGTCGGATTTATCGGTTTGGGATTGATGGGCCGCCCGATGGCCTTGAACTTGGAGCGCGCCGGGCATACCTTGCATCTTTGGGCGCGGCGCGCGGCGTCCTTGCAGCCCTTCGCCGGGCGCGACAGCGTCAAAATTTATGCCGATCCAGCGCAGTTGGCGGCGCAGGCCGATGTCGTCGTCACGATGGTGGCCGATGCGCCCGATGTCGAGGCGCTGTGCTTCGGCGCGCACGGCATTGCCGCCGGCGCGCGTCCCGGTGCGGTGGCAGTCGATATGAGCACGATCGCGCCCGATGCGGCGCGCATGATCGGGCGGCGCTGGGCGCAACAAGGAATCGACTTTCTCGATGCGCCGGTGTCGGGCGGCGAGGTCGGCGCGATCAATGCGGCGTTGACGATTATGGTCGGCGGATCAAACGCGGCGTTCGAGCGGGTTTTGCCCCTATTCAATGTCATGGGCAAGGCGGCGACCTTGATCGGCGACAGCGGCGCGGGGCAGGTGGCGAAGGCCTGCAATCAGATTTTGACCGGCGTCGGCGTGCTGGCGGTGGCCGAAGCCTTCAATTTCGCGCAGCGCAGCGGGGTCGATGCGGCACGCGTGCGCGAAGCCTTGCTCGGCGGTTTCGCCTATTCCAAAATCCTCGAAAACCATGGACAGCGCATGCTCGACAGGAATTTCGAGCCGGGTTTCAAAGCTTGGATGCATCAAAAGGATTTACGCATCGTTATGGACGAAGCCCACCGTCTCGGCCTGATGCTGCCGGCGGCGGCGGCGACGGCGCAGGTGTTCAATGCGGTGGTCGGCAGCGGCATGGGCGAAAAAGATTCGATCGCGGCCTTGCGTTTGCTCGAAAAACTCGGCGAACAGGATGCACTGTCGTGAAACCGGCGTTGGGGTTTATCGGCCTAGGGGTGATGGGCCGACCGATGGCGCAGCATTTATTGCGCGCGGGCTATGAGGTAACGGTTTGGGCGCGACGGCGCGAGTCGGCGGCGCCGGTGCTCGAACTCGGCGCGCAGTGGGCCGATTCGCCATGCGCAGTCGCGCAGGGCGTCGACACCCTGCTGACCAATTTGACCGCGAGCTTGGATGTCGAACAGATCGCCTTGGGCGCGGAGGGCGCGTTGCATGGGCTGCGGCCCGGATCGCTGCATGTGGATTTCTCGACGATTGCGCCGGATACGGCGCGGCGGATTGCGCAGGCCTATGCGGCTAAACAGGCCGATTTCGTCGATGCGCCGGTGTCGGGCGGCGGCGTCGGCGCGCAAAACGCCAGCTTGTCGATTATGTGGGGTGGAAAGTCGGCGCTGGCGGGACGGTTGCAGCCGCTGTTCGCGTGCTTGGGCAAGACCGTGGTGCATGTCGGCGCGGTCGGCGCGGGTCAGGTCGCCAAATTATGCAATCAATCGGCGATGGTGGCGACGATAGAAGCCTGTGCCGAAGCCGCGCGGCTCGCCGCCGCTGCGGGCGTCGATTTCGCCAAGGTATGCACCGCCTTGCAGGCCGGATCGGCGGCTTCGCGCGTGCTCGATGTATTTGGTGCGCGTATGCAAAAGCGCGATTTCGCCGCCGGGGTCGCGGCGCGGCTGCATCATAAGGATTACGCGATTTTGATGGACGAAGCGGCGGCGCTTGGCGCATACCACCCCGTGTCGGCGGCGGTTTGGCAGCAGTTGAATCGCTTGATGGCCAGCGGCTGGGGCGGTTGCGACACTTCGGTGTTGTTGCGCGTGTTGGAGAATCTGGCGGGTGGCAGCGAACCTGGCGTGGAGTCGCGATCGGTATGATTTTGGGATTAGTCGCTATCCACGAAAAGCACGAAAATCACGAAAAAAATCGACAGCATGTCCGTCGATGGACGCTCATCCTAGGGCCGAATAAGCTTTCGGTGCAACAGAGTGTTTTTGTTCGTGTCTTTCGTGATTTTCGTGGACAAAAAGGCTTGCAGGATGACCCACAGTAGCGACGTTGCCGCGCCGCCGATCGATGTCTTGATGGAATTGGACGCCATCCTCGACGCAGCGCCGTTGGGGATTTTGTTTACCCATAACCGCATCATGGTGCAGGCGAATCGGCTGTTTGCCGAGATTTTCGGCTATCGCGCCGACGAGCTTATCGGCAAACCAGCCAGCATACTGTGGCCCGACGAAACGACGTATGCCGAACTTGGACGACTCGCCGCTCCGGCCTTGATCGCCGGTAGAACCTTTCGCTCGGAAATGCGCGCGATTCGTCGCAACGGCGAAGTTTTCTGGTGTCGTTTTGCCGCCAAAATCGTCCATCCTCGGCGCTCGCAGGACGGCACGTTGTGGATGGTCGAGGATATCGATCGGCATCGTCGCATGGTCGATGCGTTGGAGCGCACCACCTCCGATTTATCGGCGATTTTCGATACCGACGCGGTGGGGATGTTCGTGGTGCGCGATATGACGATTTCGCGTTGCAACCGTCGGTTGGAGCAGATCTCCGGCTTTTCGCCGGGTTCGCTGGTGGGGCAGCCGATACGTCGGCTGCTTGCCGACGACGAAGATTACTGGAAGTTCAAGGAAGACGTTTATCGCGATTTTTCGGCAGGGCGCATGCATCGCAGCGAGCAATATAGCCGGCATGGCGACGGCTCGCCGCTCTGGGTGCGCGTCACCGGCTGCGCGCTCGATGCGCGCGATGTCCATCTCGGTTCGGTATGGCTGGTCGAAGACATCACCCAGACGCGTCAGATCGAAGAGCATGCGCGCCGCACGTTCGAAGAGCAACAGATGATTTTCGACACGGCGGCGGTCGGCATTCTTTTTGCCAATCGCCGCCGGATACAGCGCTGCAATCGCAAGACAGCCGATATTTTCGGCTATCGCCTCGACGAGCTGATCGGCGCGACGACGCAGATGCTGTATGCCAGCGAACAGGATTTCAAATGTTACGGACGCGAAGCCTATCCGGCGATTCTGGCGGGCGCCACCGTGGTGTATGAAGCGCAGGCGCGCCATAAAAGCGGCGCACTCGTTTGGATTCGCGCCACGGGCTGTCCGGCCCCTTCGTCGCGTCCGGGCGAAAACATCGTTTGGATCTTCGAAGATATCGGCGAGCGCCGCCGCGCCGAGGAGAATTTAGCGCGTGCGCATGAGGAGTTGGAACGTCGCGTGCAGCAGCGCACGCAGGAATTGCAATGCTCCGAAGAGGCTTTGCGCCGTTTGAATCTCGAACTCGAACAGCGGGTCGCGGAACGGAGTGCGATGCTTTCGGCGACGATCGATCGTTTGCGCCAAACGCGCGACGACTTGGTGCAAGCGGAGAAATTCGCTTCCTTGGGCGCGCTGGTGGCGGGGGTGGCGAACGAACTCGAACAACCGATGAGCCGCGCATCGACGACGACGGCGCGCTTGCAAGTTCGTTTGGAGGCTATTCAGGCGGTGGTCGAACGCGGCGAATTGCGGCGTTTGCAACTGGAGGATTTTCTCGACGCCGGCGCGACGATGGCCGATGCGATCACCCATTCCTGCGAGCGCGCCGCCCGTCTGATCGCCGGCTTCAAGCAAGTCGCCGTCGATCGGGCGTCCGAACAGCGCCGTTGCTTCGACCTGGCCGATTTGACCGACACGATCCTCGCCACCTTGCAACCGACATTCCGCGCCTTGCCTTGGATTATCGAAAAGAATATTCCGAAAGGAATCGTTTGCGATAGTTATCCCGGCCCGCTGGGTCAGGTGTTCGTCAATATCCTGCAAAATGCCGTAACGCATGCTTTCGTCGACCGATGTGCGGGACGGGTGTGGATGACGGCCGTTGCAGACGCAGACACGGTGACGCTAAAATTCATCGACGATGGCATCGGCATGGATGCGGCGACCTTGGCGCACAGCTTCGATCCATTTTTCTCGACGCGATCGGACGCGGGCGGGGTCGGTTTGGGTCTGGCGATCGCGCGCAATGTGGCGACGGGCTGCTTGGGCGGAAGCTTGAGCGCTTGGTCGGAACCGGGGCTAGGCGCGTGTTTTACCTTGATATTTCCGCGGGCGGCGCCATGAGCGATCTCGACATCGATCCCGATTCCGTCGCCGCCCGTCTGGAATTCAACGCGATTCTCGAAAACGCCCCGATGGGGATCTTGCTGACGCGCGGTCGGACGATGGTGAAGGCGAATCGGCCTTGCGCCGAGATGTTCGGCTATGCGAGCGACGAGTTGATCGGGCGGCCTGCGACTATCGTTTGGCCGGATGCGGAGCGTTATCGCGAATTCGTTCGCCGGGCGCGATGCGAGTTGAGCGCAGGCAAAACCTATCGCGAGGAGGCCGAATTCGTTCGCCGCGACGGCGAACGCTTTTGGTGCCGCTTCAGCGCCAAAGCCATCGATCCGCGGCGGCTGGAGGTCGGCGCCTTATGGATACTCGAAGACGTCGGCGAACGTCGTAGAATGACGATTGAGTTGGAGCGGCGCACGCGCGAGTTATCGG
>DATETD010000074.1:0-2529 GCA_035283885.1 Rhodocyclaceae bacterium | reverse complement strand
CCAGCGTCTCTACCGCGACCCTACCATGTGTTGCCCCGCGCCGAGTTGGGGGCGCTACGGCGGCGCTGCGGATCGAACGCTCGACGATCAGCGCATTGCGACTGCCGTGAGTCCCAGCCGTTTCTTCAATCGCAACGCCGCGGCGTTCGCTTCGCGCTCGTTGGCAAAGCCGGGCGCCAGCACCCGGTAACGCCAATTGCGCGCGCTGCCGGCCGGCGAGGACGCCTCCGCGCCATCGGCCTTGGGGCGCGGTCGCGGATCGTAAGGACGAATGCGCACGACGTAGCCGGCGTCTCTGAGCCGGTCGTACAGCTCCAAGGCTTCCCCTTGCGTCGGCGCGTCGGCGATGCGTAGCTGCCATGGGCCCTGCACCTGAGTCGCGCCGTCGCCCGGCTCGATTTCGGTTTGACGCGCGAGCGTTTTCAGCGTCGCCATATCCAAGTCCTTGACCGCCGCCTGCTGGCCGCGCGGCGCATCGAAGTAGCTCAAGGGGCGAGTGAGTTCGGTGGTGGTTCCAGCGTGGGTGACGTCGATCTGCCCGTCGAGCAGGGCGACCAGATCGCCCTCGCGGTCGGTTTTGCCCCAGAGATCGGTGCCGCGTATGCCTATCGTCGCCGTGCCGACGCGGATCGCCAGATCGGGGCGCTGCCGTTGCAAACGCGCCGTGGTGTAGCGGAACGCGCCGGCGACGATATCCAATGCGCCACGGAAGAATTTCGCCGGATTCAAGCTGCGCGAGTACAGCGTCGAGCGCGCCGATTCGGCCAGCTTGATGCGACTGCCATCGGCCAGGACGACATAGGCGCGCGCCTCCTCGCCGGTGCGCAGGCTATCGCCGCTTTGCAAAGCCATCCCCGGCGCCAGCGGACGCTCGACGCCTTGGCGGATCAACCATGCCGGCGCTTGAACGTGCTCGACAGTGGCCACCGCTCTTTCGGCAGCAAGTGCGGGCGCCGCCTGCCAAGCCGTCGCTACGGCCAGCGCGAGCAGCCGCAAACCGTAAGCGGCGGCGATTTCGCGCGCTTTTGTCGGTGTATCCGTCTTCATGGGAATCCTTTCAAAGAGGGGGCGGGTATAATCCCGCCCCTTGTTTGCCGTCGCAATGTCGACTGCCTCTGCGGGCGATGATCGAGACCGTCGGCGAAAATCGTATTTTATAGTTTAATCAGTGTCTTCGGCGCATCGTCGGCGCGTCGCCGGCGGTTAAAGCCTCTTTTCCCAGGTCAAGAATCATGCAGGAAAAATACATTCCAAATGAAATCGAGCGGGCCGCGCAGGCCCATTGGAACGCAACCCAGGCGTTTCGCGCCAGCGACGATCCTGCGGATTCCCGACCCAAATACTATTGCCTGTCGATGTTCCCCTATCCGTCGGGCAAATTGCACATGGGACATGTGCGCAACTATACCATCGGCGATGTGCTCTCCCGTTACCACCGCATGCGCGGCTACAACGTGCTGCAACCGATGGGTTGGGATGCGTTCGGCCTGCCCGCCGAGAACGCGGCGATCCAAAACAACGTGCCGCCGGCGCGCTGGACTTACGACAATATCGCGTATATGAAAAAGCAGCTCCAGTCGCTCGGCTTCGCCATCGACTGGGAACGCGAACTCGCGACCTGCACTCCCGAGTATTACAAATGGAACCAATGGCTGTTCTTGCGTATGCTGGCAACCGGCATCGCCTATAAGAAAACGCAGACCGTAAACTGGGATCCGGTCGATCGAACCGTGCTCGCCAACGAACAGGTGATCGACGGCCGCGGCTGGCGCACCGGCGCGGTGGTCGAAAAGCGCGAAATCCCCGGCTACTACCTTGCAATCACCAAATATGCCGACGAACTGCTCGCGGCGCTCGACCACCTGCCGGGCTGGCCCGAGCGCGTGCGCGCGATGCAGGCCAACTGGATCGGCAAATCGTATGGCGTGCGCTTTGCATTTCCGTATGAACTCGACGGCGAAGCCGGACAACTCTGGGTCTACACCACGCGCGCCGACACCATTATGGGCGTGACCTTTTGCGCCGTCGCCGCCGAACATCCGCTCGCGACGCGCGCCGCGCAGGGCAAGCCCGAACTCGCGGCGTTTATCGAAGAGTGCAAACGCGGCTCGGTGATGGAAGCCGATCTGGCGACGATGGAAAAGAAAGGCATGCCGACGGGCATTTTCGTCGACCACCCGCTGACCGGCGAAAAAGTCGAAGTCTGGGTCGGCAACTATGTGTTGATGAGCTACGGCGAAGGCGCGGTGATGGCGGTGCCCGCGCACGACGAGCGCGATTTCGCGTTTGCGAAGAAATATGGCTTGCCGATCAAGCAAGTCATCGACGTCGCAGGCAAAAACTACTCGCTAGACGCCTGGCAGGAATGGTACGCCGACAAGGAACACGGCGTCTGCATTCATTCCGGCAACTACGACGGCTTGAACTACGCAGCGGCGGTCGACGCGATCGCCACCGACCTTAACGCCAAGCAGCTCGGCGACAAGCAAGTGCAATACCGCCTGCGCGACTGGGGCATTTCGCGCCAAC
>DATETD010000073.1:0-5577 GCA_035283885.1 Rhodocyclaceae bacterium | reverse complement strand
CCGAGATGTGGGATGGCGATCAGGGCGGCGTCTGTCTGGATGATAATAACGGCCCCTCTTCTGTGGGCACCTTGGCGGATGTGGCGTATTACTATGCGCACACGGATTTAAGAGACTCGACCCTGAGCAATTGCAGCAATGGGGTGTTGGGGACGGCGCAAGATGTCTGTAAAAACAATGTGCCGCATATCAATTCCAGCGAGCCGGTGTTTCAGCATATGAGCACCTACACCTTGGGGCTAGGTGTGAGCGGTACGCTGTCCTATCAATTCGATTACGACACGGCGAAAAACGGCGATTATTACGACATAAAACATAAAACCAAGAAGTGGCCGACGGTCATGCACGATGCGCAGACCACTGTCGACGATCTTTGGCACGCGGCGGTGAATGGTTTCGGCAAGTATTTCAGCGCCAGTAATCCGACTATTCTCAAAAAGAGCCTCGACGATGCCTTATCGACCATCAAGTCGTCGGTCGGGTCGGGTGCGGCGGCGGCGACTAGTGCACAGGCGTTAACGACACAAACGCAAAACTTCGCTTATGTGGCGTCTTATCAGTCGGTATATTGGTACGGCAATCTTGAGGCGCGCAAAATCGATGCGAAAACAGCCGAGGTCAGCCCTGGCGCCGATTGGTGTATCACTGATATAACGCCGGATTTGAGTACGGGCGCTACGGCGTGCACTGGAAAGCTCAAAACTCAAGTTCATGAGACCACGGACGATCGCACCATTTATCTGTTTGCTGCGAGCGGCGCAAATCGATTGCGGAATTTCAGCTATGCGGATTTGACGACAACTGAACAGACTTATTTCCAACCCTGCACGCCAACGGCGCCGATAACGGCGTTAAGCCAGTGCGGATTGCTTTCAGCCCCTACCTTGGCCGCAACGACGCCCGCCGCGTTGGTCAATTATTTGCGAGGCCAGTACGGGCAAGAAATGAACAGTTCGACCAATGTCCATCAATCGTTTCGTGGGCGTAGTCATCCGTTTGGCGACGCCGTTGGGTCTCAGCCGGTGTTCGTCGGATTACCTAGCGGCTTGTACGTCGATGTAGGGTATGCCGATTACAAATCGAAGATGACGAACTCGCCCGCGTCGGGGTATACCAGTGCTACGGATTATACGTTCCCGACGACGGTCTATATCGGTGCGAACGACGGCATGCTGCATGCGTTCAATGCGACCGATGGCGTCGAGCGGTGGGCGTATATTCCGACGACGATGCTGCCGAAATTACGGTTTTTGGCGGATGAGAGTTACTCGCAACCTAATCAGCATAAATATTTCGTCAATGCTTCGCCTGTCGTGGCGGACGTGTGTTTCGACCCCTGTGTCGACAAGGATTCGTGGCGTACCATTTTGGTCGGGGGCTATGGCGCCGGCGGCAAGGGCTACTACGCTTTGGATATCACCGATCCTGCTCAACCGAAAGGGTTGTGGGAGTTTGGCGAGGGTGGCACGACCACCGACGACGATATGGGATATTCTTTCGGCAACCCGATCATTACGAAACGCCCCGATGGAAAATGGGTTGTCTTGCTTACGTCCGGCTATGAAAACACCGCAGGCAGCGGGACCGGAAAGGGAGTCTTATTCGTGGTCAATCCCGAAACGGGAAGCCGCTACGCCAAAATCACAAACAATTCCGGAAGCAAGACAAGTCCCAGCGGTCTGGGGAAAATCGAAGCATTTATCACCAATGCGGTGACGAATAACACCACGCGCGATGTCTACGGTGGGGATATGGATGGCAATGTGTGGCGTTTTCGTCTGGATGTCGGAGCTGAGTCTGTGGTCAAGATTGCACAGCTGGCGAGCGCCATCGGGGACGTTCAACCGATTACGACCAAGCCGATTTTAACGACACTGGACGATTCGGCGCAAACTCGTTACGTGATTGTCGGCACGGGTTCATTGCTGCAAACCAGCGATATGACCGATTCCAAGCAGCATGCGATCTACGCCTTTGCCGAAAATTACGATGTCACTTGCGCTACGGATGCGGCGACGGTTGATAGATGCGATCAAGCTCCTCGCGGCGGTATTACTCCGGCCACGGCGTATAGCAACTCTACTGTCGTGCCGAGTACTATGGCGACGGTCGGACATTGCGCTGGGGCAACGGCGAGCTCGCCGCCACTGCCTTCGCTGTGTTCTCATGGCGCACGCGAACAATTGGTCGGGACGACGATGGTGGCGAATGGGGTGGATAGCAAGGGACGGGCCTTGCGGGCAAGCTCCTCGACCACTGTCGCCGCGCCCAAGACGCCGGTTGTGACCGGATGCTATGCGGATTTTCCGGATACCGGCGAGCGAGTCACCGTCGATCCGCTGATCGAGAGCGGTAAGGTGACTGTCGTAACCAACGTCCCCGAATCGACGGCGTGTTCGACCGGAGGGCATTCTTTCCAAAATGTGTTCAACTATAAAACCTGCAAGGCGGAGTTGTCGGTGGAGTTGGGTGATGCGTTGGCGGTGGGTTTGACTGTTGTGCAGACGGCAGATGGTAAAAAGATTCCCTTGGTGACGATGGCGAACAATCCGACGCCGGAAACGGGGCTAGCTGTTCCGCAGACAAGCGGTGCATTCCAAGGGCGACGAGTGGGATGGAGATTGATTACCGATTGATAAATTTGTTTCGGTTCTTTGCCGGAGACAAGGCCCACCGGCTACTGCGGTGGGCTTTTGTTTGGTCGATTGCGCTCCATATTGCAGTGTTATTTTTGCCGGTGCGTCGAGGTCTATCGGGGGGAGGGGCGCAAGAAACGGCGTATCCGTCCGCGTTTATCGATGTGACATTTGTTCCGGTGGTCGACGCCGCCAGTGAAGATCGATACGAACTAGAGCACGTCGACCATCGCGTTGTTCCGGCAGCGCCGCCACCGAATATATTCGAGCAAAAAACAATTCGGCCCGATACGCATCGCGTCGAATCGCAAACGAATAGCGTTTCGGATGGGATTGTCGAGTATTTGCCTCCCGAGCGACTGACTCGACTCCCCGAGATATTCGATGTGGGCAACTTGGAGTTGCCTGGGGTGATAAATCCAGGCGATCAAGGGCGGTTGGTGCTGGAGATTCATATTAGCGAAATCGGACGTCTTGATGCTATTCGCGTAGTCGAGACTTCGGTTCCCGGTCCGTTTCTGGCAAATGCATTGCGTGTGTTCAATTGGGCGCGGTATGAGCCGGGTCGCGATGGGGATCGTGCGGTGCCGGCGAAAATTCGCTTGGAGATTGTGCTGGAGGTCTCATCGATAGGGGCGTCGGTAGTTCGAGGGGCACCCGAAAGTCAGCCGAGCGTTACGAAGCGCGAGCTATTGGCGCCATAAGCGGTAGTTCCGTTGGTTCGTCGACATGGTGTGGCGCACTCGTCTTGTCGAGAAAAAGTCGGCGCTGGCGAGACGGTGTCGAACAGATGAAATCCTGAGTGCGCTTCGGCTACAATCGCCGCTTCCTTGTTGGAGAAAGATTATGCCCGTTTACCGTTCCCGTACTTCGACCCATGGCCGCAATATGGCCGGTGCGCGCGCGCTGTGGCGCGCCACCGGCATGAAAGATGGCGATTTCGACAAGCCCATCGTCGCCGTCGTCAATTCGTTTACCCAATTCGTTCCCGGCCATGTGCATCTGAAAGACCTCGGGCAGCTTGTGGCGCAGGAGATCGTCGCGGCGGGTGGCGTCGCTAAGGAATTCAACACCATCGCCATCGACGATGGGATTGCGATGGGGCATAGCGGCATGCTGTATAGCTTGCCGAGTCGCGAATTGATCGCCGATTCGGTCGAGTATATGGCGAATGCGCATTGCGCCGACGCCTTGGTGTGCATTTCGAATTGCGACAAGATCACGCCCGGAATGTTGATGGCGGCGTTGCGGCTGAATATTCCGACGGTGTTCGTCTCGGGCGGGCCGATGGAGGCCGGCAAGGTCGAATGGCAGGGCGAAGAGCGCCATGTGGATTTGATCGATGCGATGATCGAGGCGGCGGATAGTCGGAATTCGGATAGCGCGGTCGAGCAGATGGAGCGCTCGGCGTGTCCGACTTGCGGCTCGTGTTCGGGGATGTTTACGGCGAATTCGATGAATTGCTTGACGGAAGCGCTCGGGCTGTCTTTGCCGGGGAACGGTTCGCTATTGGCGACGCATGCCGAACGCAAGGGGTTGTTTTTGCAGGCGGGACGTTTGATCGTCGATTTGTGTCGACGCTGGTACGAGCAGGACGATGCGAGGGCGTTGCCGCGCACGATCGCTTCGTTTGCGGCGTTCGAGAACGCGATGACCTTGGATATCGCCATGGGCGGCTCGACCAATACGGTGCTGCATTTGCTTGCGGCGGCGCACGAGGCGGAGGTCAAGTTCGGCATGCAGGATATCGACCGCTTGTCGCGTCGCGTGCCGTGCTTGGCGAAGGTGGCGCCCGCGACGCAGAAGTATCATATGGAGGACGTGCATCGCGCCGGCGGCATTATGGGAATTCTGGGTGAACTGGATCGCGCCGGCTTATTGCATCGCGACGTGCCGACTGTGCATGCGGAAACCCTGGGGCAGGCGCTGGCGGTGTGGGATGTGAAGCAGTCGAAGCCATCGGAGAATAAGGAGGTTCATCGCTTTTTCCGCGCGGCGCCGGGCGGCGTGGCGACTCAGGTGGCGTTTTCGCAGGATAAACGCTATGCGCTGCTCGATCTGGATCGCGCCGAAGGTTGCATTCGCGATAAGGCGCATGCGTATTCTCAGGATGGCGGGATTGCCGTGTTGTTCGGCAATATCGCCGAGAACGGTTGTATTGTGAAAACCGCCGGTGTGGACGATTCGATTCTGATGTTCAAGGGGCGTGCGCGCGTGTGCGAGTCGCAGGAAGAGGCGGTGGAGAAGATTCTCGCCGACCAAATTGTGGCGGGCGATATCGTGGTGGTACGCTACGAAGGGCCGAAAGGCGGGCCGGGGATGCAGGAAATGCTCTATCCGACTTCGTATTTGAAATCCAAAGGCATGGGTAAGCAATGCGCTTTGCTGACGGACGGTCGCTTTTCGGGCGGAACGTCGGGTTTGTCGATCGGCCATGCGTCGCCCGAAGCGGCGGCGGGCGGTGCGATCGGGCTGGTGGAGGAGGGGGATATCATCGAGATCGATATTCCGAATCGGCGCATTCATCTGGCGATCGAAAACTCGGCGCTGGCGGGACGGCGGGCGGCAATGGAGGCCAAGGGCGTTGCGGCATGGAAGCCGGTTTCTCGGCGGCGCGAGGTTTCCGCGGCGCTGAAAGTGTATGCTGCGACGACGACTTCGGCGGATACGGGGGCGGTGCGCGATATTTCGCGCTTGTGAGCGGTAAATCGGGATTGAATTGGGATTGGCAGGGGGTTCGTTGCGGTATTCGACGTTTCATTCTGTAGCGATCTGCGGCATAGTGTCTGCTATTGGTCAATAGCCCTACGGACAGACAACATCATGCCCGATCGTACCTCGCTCAAGTTTTTGGTCGTCGATGATTTTTCGACAATGCGCCGCATTGTGCGCAATTTGCTCAAGGAGCTTGGCTTCACGAATGTCGAAGAAGCCGAAGATG
>DATETD010000072.1:0-3195 GCA_035283885.1 Rhodocyclaceae bacterium | reverse complement strand
GACAACTGCTTTTTCTAGGTTAATTCGCTAGCCACAGGAGCCGCCATGACCATCCGCGTTGCACTACATCACCGCAGCAGCTACCGTTTCGATCGCCTCGTCAAACTGTGGCCGCATGAAGTGCGCCTGCGGCCTGCGGCGCATTGCCGCACGCCGGTGACCGGCTACTCGCTACGCGTGACGCCCGAAAAACACTTTCTGAACTGGCAGCAAGACGTGTTCGGCAACTGGGTGGCGCGGCTGGTGTTTCCCGAACCGGCGGAATTCCTCGACATCGAAGTCGATCTGATCGCCGAAATGACGGTCATCAATCCTTTTGACTTCTTCGTCGACGAAAGCGCCGAGTTTTTTCCGTTTGCGTATGAAGCGGCGGTGCTGCGCGAGCTGTCGCCGTATCTCGAAACCACGGAGAGCGGCGAACGTTTCGAGGCCTGGCTGCAAAAAGCCCAAAACGAAGTGCTGAACCAAAAGCTGCGTAGCGTCGACGTGCTGGTCGAACTCAACCGCCGGCTCAAAGAGGACATCGGCTATGTGGTGCGCTTGGAGCCGGGGGTGCAAACGCCTGAAGAAACGCTGACTCTGGCGCGCGGCTCCTGTCGCGACTCGGCTTGGCTGCTGGTGCATCTGTTGCGCCGCATCGGTTTGGCGGCGCGCTTCGTCTCGGGCTACCTGATTCAACTCAAGGCGGATATTGCAGCACTCGACGGCCCGTCGGGCGCTACGCGCGACTTTACCGATTTGCATGCTTGGGCCGAAGCGTATGTGCCGGGCGCCGGCTGGATCGGACTCGATCCGACCTCGGGCTTGCTTGCCGGCGAAGGACACTTGCCGCTGTCGTGCACCGCCTCGCCCGCCACCGCCGCGCCGATTTCGGGCGCCACCGGCATTTGCGAATCGCATCTCGACTTTCAAATGACGGTGACGCGCATTCACGAAGACCCGCGCGTTACCTTGCCTTATACCGATGCGCAATGGCGCGCGATCCTCGACCTCGGCGACGCCGTCGACGCCGAATTGAAAAAGCACGATGTGCGCCTCACCATGGGCGGCGAGCCGACCTTCGTCGCTATCGACGATATGGATGGCGCCGAGTGGAATTTCACCGCCCTGTCGCCGAAAAAACGCGAATTGGCCGGCGAATTGTTGAAACGATTGCACACGCGCTTCGCCCCCGGCGCCGTGCTGCATTTCGCCCAAGGCAAATGGTATCCCGGCGAACCCTTGCCGCGCTGGGCGCTGGCCTGCATCTGGCGCACCGACGGCCAATCGCTGTGGCGCAACCGCGCGTTGCTCGACGGCGGCGACTTGAAGGACGCGCGCCACCTTGCCGACGCGCAGCGCTTCATCGCCACGCTGGCCGATCACTTGGGCCTATCGCAGCGCTTTACGATTCCGGCTTACGAAGACATCGCCCATGCGATCGACCAGGAAAGTCGCTGGCCCGAGAACTTCGATCCGCTCGCCGCCGATCTTAAAGATAGCGACGAGCGCCGTCGCATCGCCGCATCGATCGCACGCGACCTCGCCACGCCGACAGGCTATATCCTGCCGCTCAAGCCCTTGCCGCGCAAAGCCGGCAAAAAGGGCGTCGGCCCCTTGCCCGGCTGGCGCTCCAGCACCTGGCCGTTACGTCGCAAGCATCTTTACCTCATTCCCGGCGATTCGCCGCTGGGTTTGCGTCTACCGCTGAGTTCGCTGCCCTGGGTCGCCACCCAGGACATGGAGGTCGAGTTCGCTCCCGATCCCTACGAGGAACGCAACGATCTGCCCGCCCCTGCTCGCCGCAAGAAAATGCGCAAAGTCGAGCCTGCGCTCGACTACGATCCGCGCGAAATCATCCACACTGCATTGGCGGTCGAAGTTCGCGACGGCGTGCTGCATGTCTTCCTGCCGCCGGTCAAGCTGTTGGAAGATTGGCTCGATCTGCTTCAGGCGATCGAAGACACTGCCGTTGCGCTGAATATTCCGCTACGGCTCGAAGGCTATCCGCCGCCGCACGATCCACGCTTGCGCGAATTCAAAATCACCCCCGACCCCGGCGTAATCGAGGTCAATATCCATCCCGCCGCCACCTGGCCGGAGTTGGTCGCCAACACCGTCGCGCTCTACGAAGAAGCGCGCCTTGCGCGACTAGGCAGCGAAAAATTCATGCTCGACGGACGTCATACCGGCTCGGGCGGCGGCAACCATATCACGCTGGGCGGCGCAACGCCTGCCGACTCGCCGCTGCTGCGCCGCCCCGACGTGCTGATGAGTCTGATCGCCTACTGGCAAAATCATCCGGCATTGTCGTATCTATTCTCGGGTCTGTTCGTCGGCCCCACCAGCCAAGCGCCGCGCGTCGACGAGGCGCGCCACGAAAGTCTGTACGAACTCGAAATCGCCTTTCAGCAAATCCGCACGCACCTGAAACCTGGCGAAGAAACCGTACAGCCCTGGCTGATCGACCGGCTGCTGCGTAATCTACTGGTCGACCTCGCCGGCAATACCCATCGATCCGAATTCTGTATCGACAAGCTCTACTCGCCCGACGGCCCTGCGGGTCGGCTTGGTCTACTCGAATTTCGCGGCTTCGAAATGCCGCCGCATGCGCGCATGAGCGTGCTGCAAATGTTGCTGCTGCGTGCGCTGGTGGCGCGCTTCTGGCGCGAACCCTATCACGGCGGCTTGGTGCGCTGGGGCACCGAATTGCACGACAAATTCATGCTGCCGCACTATGTCCTCGCCGATCTGCGCGATGTGGTGTCGGATCTGCAACGCGTGGGCTACGCTTTCGAACTGGATTGGTTTGCGCCCTTCGTCGAATTTCGTTTCCCGCGCTTCGGTTCCGTGGTCTATCAAGGCATCGAGATCGAACTGCGCCAGGCGATAGAGCCATGGCATGTGCTGGGCGAGGAGGTCTCGCAAAGCGGCGCGGCGCGCTACGTCGATTCCTCGGTCGAACGGCTGCAAGTCAAAGTGCGCCATATGCTCGACAGCCGCCATATCGTCGCCTGCAACGGACGCCCGCTGCCGCTCACGCCCACCGGAGTCAAGGGCGAATATGTCGCGGGCGTGCGTTACAAAGCCTGGAGTCCGTCGTCCAGCCTGCACCCGACCATAGGCGTGCAATCGCCGCTGGTGTTCGATGTGGTCGACACCTGGAGCAGTCGTTCGATCGGCGGCTGCACCTACCATGTGGTCCATCCGGGCGGG
>DATETD010000071.1:0-10355 GCA_035283885.1 Rhodocyclaceae bacterium | reverse complement strand
CGATTGTCCAGCTGCGACAACACCACATGGCGCGCCCCGGCGATATGCCCTGCTTCCCATTCCTTGCCCTCGCGCACATCCAACACGATGGCGTCCTGACGATTGATCAACAAGGTCGCCTGAGCCGGAGAAAGGCTTTCCGTCCCGGCGCCCGTCAGCATCGGCCATAGCAACATCCCGCCGCTGACCAAGGCCAGCGCCACCCACATCAAATTCTGCTGCAAAAATTCCATATTTTGTCGCCTTTCTCAATTTACTTTGGAGTCGCGCCCGAATCGGTCGTCGCCCCGCAAAACACTTCCCGCATCGAAACGATCAGCTTGATGGTGCGCGGATCGGCGACGCGATAAAACACCCGATTCGCATCCTTGCGCGTCTGCAACACCCCTTTGTCGCGCAAGATCGCCAGATGCTGCGAGATATTGCTCTGACTGGTGCCGACGGCATCGACGATATCCTGCACGCAGGCTTCGTGCTCGCCGACCACGCAGAGGATTTTCAAGCGCAACGGATGTGACATCGCCTTCAACGCGCGCGCCGCCGTTTCGATATGCTCATCCTGGTCGATCAGATCGAAAATCGCATTTCCCATAGCACCGTTCCGCCCTCGACCCACCCCCGAATTGTCGCGCATCCCTTGGGTCGGCAGCCGCCGAAAACGACGTAGAATACCCGTTTTAACCTGCCTCAAGGTAATCATCATCGACAAGGCCGCACATTGAAGGTCGTACATTGGAGATCGTGAGCGACGCACGCCTCGAACCTAGACCTGAAAAGTCGGCGCTGGCGAGACGGTGGCGTCGCCGTATCGGCGCTCTACTGCTCGCACTGCTAGCCTCGACCGTTCGCGCCGAAAGCCGGGAAGACCTCCGCGAACTCCAAGAACGCCTCGAAACCTTGCGCCGCGAGGTCGGTCGGGCCGAGGAATCGAAAAACTTCGTCGTCGACCAACTGCGCGCTACCGAATCCGCCGTCTCCGACACCAACCGGCGACTGTACGAACTCGCCGCCCAACGCAAGCAACTGAAAACCCAGCTCGGCGCGCTGGAAAGCCATCGCCACACACTGGACCGCCAAGCCGACGCGCACCAACGCCAACTCGCTCGCCTACTGAATCGTCAGTTCGTCAATGGCGATACCGACGCGCTCAAAGTGTTACTCAGCGGTCACGACCCGAACCAAGCGGCGCGCGACCGTTACTTCCTCAGCCAGCTCGCGCACGCCAAAGCGCAATCGATCCAGCAACTGCGCGACATCGCCAACGACAAGAAGCAGTTGCTGACCAGCGCCCGCGAACAGCAACAGCAACTCGAGGACATCGAGCGCCGCGAACAGGAAAGCCGCAACCAGTTGCTGATGCAAAAAAAAGAGCGCCAGGAAACATTGACGCAACTCGCCGACCGCATCGGCAACCAGCGCCGCGAGATCGACAACCTCAAGCGCGACGAACAGCGCATGACCCGACTGATCGAAGGTTTGGCGCGGCTGGCCAGTCAGCAGAAAAAGCCGCGCGCAAAAGTCGGCGCCGACGAGACGACGTCGCCCGTCATCGCTTCGCCGCCGCCATCGCAGACCATGCAGGACTTCAACCAATGGCGCGGCAAGCTCAAGCTGCCGGTCAAAGGCAAAATCGGCGGTCGTTTCGGTCAAGCGCGGCGCGAAGGCGGCGCCACCTGGCGTGGAATGTTCATCCGCGCCGCCGAAGGTAGCGAGGTTAAAGCGGTCGCCGCCGGCAAGGTGGTATTCGCCGACTGGCTGCGCGGCTTCGGTAACCTGCTGATCGTCGATCACGGCGACGACTTTCTCTCGGTCTACGGCAACAACGAATCCTTACTCGCCGCCGTCGGACGACCGGTCGCCGCCCATGAAATCGTCGCCACCGTCGGCAATAGCGGCGGCAACCCCGAGTCCGGTTTATACTTTGAACTACGTCATCGAGGACAAGCGTTCGACCCGTTAACATGGACGACTGCCCGCTGATCTCCACGGATCACCCCATAATCAACCGAGCAGACGCCCACTCGAATCGGCACGGAGCAACATATGCGAACCACATTGAAACACGCTGGACTGGTCACCACCGGTTTAATCGCCGGCATTCTCGTCAGCCTGAATTTCTCCGCCACGGCGAGCAAAGACACGGCGACCAGCGCCTTGCCCGTCGAAGAGCTGCGCAGTTTCGCCGATGTGTATAACGCCATCAAACAGGGCTATGTCGAACCGGTTGAAGACAAGAAGCTGATCACGCACGCCATCAGCGGCATGCTCGCCAATCTCGACCCGCACTCGGCCTACTTGGACGCCGACGCCTTCAAAGACCTGCAAGTCAGCACCCAAGGCGAATTCGGCGGCCTCGGCATCGAAGTCGGCATGGAAGACGGCTGGGTCAAAGTGGTTTCGCCGATCGAAGACACCCCGGCGGACCGCGCCGGACTGAAAGCCGGCGACTTGATCATCAAACTCGACGACACGCCGGTCAAGGGCATGACGCTCAACGACGCCGTCAAAAAAATGCGCGGCAAACCCAAGACGCAAATCCGTCTGACCATCGTGCGTAAAAACGAACCCAAACCCTTCGAAGTCACGCTGACGCGCGAAAAGATCAAGGTGCAAAGCGTCAAATCCAAATTGGTCGATGGCGGTTACGGCTATCTGCGCGTCACCCAATTTCAGGAAGAAACCGTGGTCGATGTCGTCAAGCATCTAGAGAAGTTGAGCAAACTCGATAAAGACGCCAAAGGCGACGGCCTTAAAGGCTTGGTGCTCGATCTGCGCAACGACCCCGGCGGCCTGCTGAACGGCGCCGTCGGCGTATCCGCCGCGTTCTTGCCGCCGAAAACCTTGGTCACCTCGACCGACGGTCGCACCGACGACGCCAAGCGGCGCTATATCGCCAGCCCGGAAGATTACCAACGCGGCCAGAAGGACGACATTCTGAAGAATCTCCCCCCGATCGCCAAAACCATGCCGATGGTGGTGCTGGTCAATGGCGGCTCGGCCTCGGCTTCGGAAATCGTCGCCGGCGCCTTGCAAGATCACAAACGTGCCGTCGTCATGGGTACGCAAACCTTCGGCAAAGGCTCGGTGCAGACCATATTGCCGCTCTCCAACAACGCCGCCATCAAGCTCACCACGGCGCGCTATTACACGCCGTCGGGGCGCTCGATTCAAGCCAAGGGCATTACGCCGGACGTTATTATCGAAGAAAGCGCGAACGGCGAGACGCGCGAGCGCGTGCGCGAAGCCGATCTGGAACGTCACCTAGGCAACGACAAAGACAAATCCGCCGAACCCGCCAAAAAAGCGCCTCCGACCAGCAGCAAAAAGAATAAGCCCGACGACGGCGAAGACGCCTCCCCGCATGGCCCGGTCGAAATCGCCTCCAAGCACGACTACCAACTGTCCCAGGCCATGAATCTGCTCAAAGCCTGGCAGATCATCAAGCGCTGAACGCTGAACCGGATCGGTTCGCCATGAGCAAGATGACCCCCGCCAAAGCCCGCGAACTGCGCGATGGCGGGGCGCGCCATCGCCCGTCTCCCTTTAGCCGCCAGTCCGGCACGCGCAAGCACCGCGAACTGCGCTTCGCCACCCAACCGCCGCATCAGGTCGACCAGGCGCGCAAACTGCTCGCCGGACTCGAAGGGCTGGAAGTCGACGATGGACTGGCGCCGCGCAGCCTGTCGATCTGGTACGAAATCGGCGACTACACTTTGCAAGGCCTAGAAGCCGCACTACGCCAGCAAGGGTTCAAACTCGATAACGGCGTGTTTTGCCGCCTGGCTCGCGTCATCGTCTACTACTGCGAAGAAACCCAGTTGCGCAATATGCGCGTCCCCGAACGACTGATCAAAAAATCCCACGAAGTCTACAGCAAGGCCTGGGAGCATCACCCTCACGGCGACCATGACGATACCCCCCCCGAGTTGCGCCAAGACCGATAAGCCGACACCTCCCGACCGCACCGCCTCGGCGATGACGGACGAGCAACTACTGCGCTACAGCCGCCATATCCTACTGCCCCAGATCGGCGTGGAAGGCCAGGATCGCCTGCTAGCCGCGCGCGCATTGATCGTAGGCGCAGGAGGCTTAGGATCGCCCGTCGCCACCTACCTAGCCTCCGCCGGCGTCGGCGAACTGATGTTGGCGGACGGCGATTGCGTCGACCTGACCAATCTACAACGACAAACGCTGCATCGCACCGACTCGATCGGCATGCAGAAGACCGCCTCGGCCCGGCGCAGCCTAAGCGAGATCAATCCCGCATGCCGCGTCGTCGGCATCGACGAGCGACTCGAAGGCGACCGCCTGGAGCAGTTCGTCGCGCACGCGGACGTGGTGCTGGATTGCAGCGACAATTTCGCCACCCGCCACGCCATCAACCGCGCTTGCGTGAAGCATCGCAAACCGCTGGTGTCCGGCGCCGCGATACGCTTCGACGGTCAAGTCGCGGTGTTCGATATGCGCGCGACGCGCGACGCGAACGCCCCGTGCTACCACTGCCTATTCCCCGAAGGCCAGGATGTCGAGGAAATACGCTGCGCCGTCATGGGCGTATTTGCGCCGCTCACCGGCATTATCGGCGCAGTTCAAGCCGCCGAAGCCTTGAAAATCCTGATCGGTTGCGGAACTCCATTGACAGGCCGATTGCTGCTGCTCGATGGACTGGAGATGAAATGGCGCGAGATCCGCGTACCGCGCGACCCACACTGCAGCGTATGCAACCGACTGCGGACGAACACATGATAAATCGCTAAAACCGCTTGGCCCGATGATTGCTAAAGCCATGGAAATCCTCCTCAAATCAGGTGCTCCATGCTCAGTTTGGCAGATATCGGTCGATCTATCAGTAACTTAGGTACTCGTCTAGCGGCCCATCCCCCTTCCGTCGCCAAAGATTCGGCGGCAACGATTGCCGGCGACGCCGCCAGCGACAATTCGGCGGCAAACATTGCCGACAGCGCAGCGGCAACGTCGGCCAAACGCTCGACCAACGCGGCGGCGAAGGAAGTTCCAGCCAGCGAATCCAGCGCCTACATCAATATCAGCCCGGAAGCCATCCGTCAGCTTCGCCGTGCGGCGCAAGAAGACGAGGCGCTCGGGCCGACGCGCCAAGCGATCAATGCCGACCAAGAGCTCGCGGCGCGCCTCGCCTACGAAATGGCTTACAGCCGGGATCGTCCGATCAGCCTGCCGCAGACGCCCAGCGACAGCGACGCCCCGAGCGAGGGCGTCTACAACATGCGCGTCCAATTCAAGCAAGAACATGCGCGCCAAGAGCGTATCGCGCTCTATGAAAAGGAGAAGGCGCGCGGCGCGCCCCCCGCAGAAATTTACCGCAAACTGGAAGTGCTCAACGCCACCCGACCGACCGCCTACAAAATCTCTGCCGGCTACTTTGCCTAAGCGTTGGCTGCAACTCGCCTCAAACGCGACGCCAAGTCGTTCCTTGCGGACTATCCTCAAGCACAACGCCCACTGCTTTGAGTTCGGCGCGAATCCGATCCGCCTCGGCAAAGTTTCTGGCCTGTTTAGCCGTCCCGCGAGCGCCGACTTTTGCATCGATCTCCGCATCGGACAATCCACCCGCCGCGACGCTGCCTTGTAGATACGCCTGAGCCTCGCGTTGCAACAAGCCCAGCACGCCCGCCAAGGCCTTGAGCTGAGCAGCCAAACCGACCTCGCCCCGATTGATGGCCGACGCCAGATCGAACAGTACCGCCACCGCTTCCGGCGTATTGAAATCGTCGTCCATCGCCAGCTTGAAACGTTGCGCGTGCGCCTCGCTCCAATCGCACTCCGACGCCACGCCACTATGACCCTTGAGCGCCGTATACAAGCGCGCCAAGGCATGACGCGCATCCTCCAGATGCGCATCCGAATAATTCAAAGGACTACGATAGTGCGCGCGCAAGATAAAAAAGCGCACCACCTCGGGATCGTAATTCTTCAACACCTCGCGGATGGTAAAGAAATTACCCAGCGATTTCGACATCTTCTCGGCATCGACGCGCACAAATCCGTTATGCATCCAGTAATTCACGTAGGAATGAGCGCAGCCCTCCGCTTGCGGCATCGCGCCTTCCGACTGAGCGATTTCGTTTTCATGATGCGGAAACTGCAAATCCTGCCCTCCGCCATGAATATCGAACTGCCGCCCCAGCAACGTCGAACCCATCGCCGAGCATTCGATATGCCAACCAGGACGCCCTTTACCCCACGACGAATCCCAACTCGCTTCGACGGGATCGTCTTCCTTGCCTTGTTTCCACAGCACAAAATCCAGGGGATCGTGCTTGCTGTCGGCTACATCCACCCGCGCGCCCGCGCGCAAATCGGCCAGCGACTTACCGGACAGCTTGCCATAGCCGGAAAACTTGCGCACCGAATAATACACATCCCGATTCGCCCCGATATAAGCATAACCGTTTCGCTCCAGCCGCCCGATCATCTCCAACATTGGCTCCACATAGTCGGTGGCGCGCGGCTCATAATCCGGGCGAATAACGCCCAAAGCCGCCGCGTCCTCGTTCATCGCCGCAATAAATCGATCCGTCAGACTACGAATGGTTTCGCCATTTTCCTGAGCGCGCTTGATGATTTTGTCTTCGATGTCGGTAATGTTGCGCACATATGTTAGACAGTAGCCGCTGGCGCGCAGCCACCGCGCCACCATATCGAACACCACCATCACCCGTGCATGGCCCAGATGGCAATAATCATAGACGGTCATACCACAGACATACATGCCGACATGACCGGGGCGCAAGGGAACGAAAATCTGCTTTTCGCGAGCAAGGGTATTGAATATTTTCAGCATAAGAGTGGGTATCCGCTTGATACGCAGGAATGACCGATAAAGGTCAATGTTTTCAGCCGATGCTTAAGATGCGGCCACGTTGTGGAAAGGGAAGGCTTCTTGCTAAAATGCGCGCCCTGAGTTAAGCGTTATTCTGTTGAATGTTAAATTCCGGCACAATGCATACATCACAATAACATGGTTACGACATACACACCACCCATGAAACTCAATATAAGAGCAACGCAGCGTAACCCACTAGGCTCGGCACGTACCATCGACGCAACGAATGCAACGATCATGATGAGTGCGATATTCCGTAAAAACCGCCACCATCAGCGCCACCGTCGAGCGGCCATCGTCTGAAAGTATATACCATGACATCCATCCGTCTCAACACTGCACGTCTGATTGCATCTCTCTGCTCCGTCGCGTCCATCGCGACGCTTTCCTTGCCGTCTTACGCTCAATCGATAAATGACATAAACAAGACCGTCAAGGAAGGGAAATACGCCGCTGCGCTGGAGCAAGTCGACAAATACCTCGCCGGCAAACCCAAAGACGCGCAAGCCCGCTTTCTCAAGGGAATCGTGCTGACCGAGATGAACAAGCCGAACGAGGCCATTGCGGTATTCACCCGCCTGACCGAAGACTATCCCGAACTCCCGGAGCCGTACAACAATCTAGCCGTCATTTACGCGCAACAGAAGAATTTCGAGAAAGCCAAGCAATCGCTGGAAATGGCGATACGCACCCATCCGTCGTACGCCACCGCACATGAAAATCTAGGCGACGTCTATGCTCGTCTCGCGAGCCAAGCTTACGATAAAGCGCTGCAAATCGACTCGGCCAACGCCAGCGCCCAAAGTAAGCTGGCGCTGATTCGCGAACTGATGTCGCGCCAAAACAAGGGCGAAAAAATTGCCAAGGCGCCCGAGCCGATGGAACCGATCAAACCGAGCGAACCGGCTAAACCGACGCGCCCCAGCGAACCTAGCAAACCGACCGTAGCGGTCCCGGTAACGACGCCGACCACCGCACCACCGACCACCGCACCGGCGCCGACTGCGCCGCCGACCACCGTAGCGACGACGCCGACCACGACCGCCAAACCGATCGAACCGGCCAAGCCCAAGCCCGCGCCTGCGGCAAACGCCGAAATCGCCAAAGCACTCGACGCCTGGACATCCGCCTGGTCGCGTAAAGATGTCAAACGCTATCTGGCGGCATATGCCCGCGACTTCAAAACGCCTGGCGGCGAAACACGTTCCGCATGGGAAACCGAGCGCAAGAGGCGTATCGACAAACCGGGCGCCATCAGCGTCGACTACGAAGATCTGGACGTTGTCGCAGATGGCGATAAGGCGACCGTAAGATTTCGTCAACATTACAAATCTGCCGGCTTGAAATCCTCCAGCAATAAAGTGCTGCAAATGATCAAACGCGACAACGCTTGGCAGATTCAGCAAGAACGGGTCGGTCGCTAATGACTGTGGCGCGGCTTCGCTCGAATCGTCGGTGCGAGAATTCGATACTCCGCAGGGCAATGCTATCGACGCTCCCGGCGCTGCTGCTGCTCGCATCGACGTCGGCTTCGGCGATCGGCAAGGCGCCGCAGCATATTGCGCCACAGAAACCCAGTGCGCGCGTCGCCGCATCGTTTACCGATGCCGGCCCCGAACCTGCGCTGATCAAGGTTTTCGACTCGATCAAGCACAACGATCTCGATCTGGCGCTACAACAATCCGAAGCCATCACGCGCGCCTTCCCGAATTTTCGTTTAGCGCACTTGATTCAGGGCGATTTGCTGCTGGCGCGCGGTCGGTCGCTCAAAGCGTTCGGCGAAGGCGGTAAAAGCACCGCAGGCGACAAAATATCGTCCGAAAGAATCAACGACCTGCGCGAAGAAGCGGTCGTTCGCCTCAAAAGCTATCTATCCCGACCGACGGCAAATTTTGTGCCGCGCTATCTGCTACAGATGCTTCCCGAGCAGAAACACGCCATTGTCGTAGATGCGCAAAAGTCGCGCCTCTACCTCTACGCAAACGACAAGGGCACGCCGCGCTTCGTCACCGACTACTACATCACACAAGGCAAATTAGGCGCGGAGAAATCGCGCGAAGGCGACAAAAAAACGCCGATCGGGGTATACCACGTCACCTCCAGCTTGCCGCGCGACAGGCTCACCAATTTTTACGGTACGGGCGCCTTTCCCATCAACTACCCCAACGACTGGGACAAGCGCCAAGGGCGAGATGGCCACGGAATATGGCTGCACGGCACGCCGCCGGACACCTTCTCGCGCCCGCCCAAAGCTTCCGACGGATGCGTGGTGCTATCCAACCCCGATCTAGACGCTTTAGCGAAAAGCCTGCAAGTCGGCTTGACCCCCGTGATTATCAGCCCAACGATCGAATGGCTATCGCTAGCCGATTGGCAAAACGAACGTCAATCTCTGCTGAAAATCTTCGAAGAATGGCGTCAGGACTGGGAAAGCCGCGATATACGTCGCTATGCGCGCCACTATTCCAGCAAATTCAATGCGGATGGACAAAACTATCGATCGTGGATCGAGCAGAAACAAAAGGTCAATACCGGTAAGAGCTGGATCAAGGTAGACGCCAACAACGTCAGCATGTTCCGCAACCCCGGTAAAGAAGACCATGTCGTCGTTACCTTCGAACAGGATTACCGCTCCAGCAATCTATCGAACCAGATGAGAAAGCGTCAATACTGGGTTAAAGAGGAGGGATCCTGGAAAATCGTTTCGGAAGGTTCGGTTTAATTTTTTATCACTCATCGCCTGTCGCACACCATGAATACTCTTCTTCGCTTTTTACGCTCTTTTGTTTTTCTGACTTTAATCTCCATCGTCGGCGCACACGCCGCCAATCCTCAGGTCGAAATCAAAACTTCGCAAGGTGCTTTGATTGTCGAACTTTACGCCGACAAAGCTCCAATTTCGGTTGAAAACTTTCTCCAATATGCGCGCGACGGCTTTTTTAACGGCACGATTTTTCACCGCGTTATCGAGAATTTTATGATACAAGGCGGTGGATTCACTGCGGACATGAAGCAGAAGACTCCACGAAGCTCGATTCAAAACGAAGCCAAAAACGGCCTGAAAAACGAGGCCGGAACCCTGGCGATGGCGCGCACCCCGGATCCGCACTCGGCTTCAGCTCAGTTCTTCATCAACCTGAAGGACAACCGCTTTCTCGACTACCCTGGGCAGGATGGTTGGGGCTACGCCGTGTTCGGCAAGGTCGTGCAAGGCTTCGATGTTGTACAAAAAATCGGCAAAGCGGCTACAGGCAATGCTGCGGGGCATCAAAACGTGCCGACTACCCCGATTCTGATCGAATCCGTCAAACCAATCGCCAGCGGCAAATAAGACCAAATCCATTTAAGGGCATCTCATGATCCAACTCACCACTAACTATGGCGTCATTAAAATCGAACTCGACGCCGACAGCGCGCCGGTCACAGCCGCCAATTTCACCGCCTACGTCGAATCCGGGCATTACAACAACACTATCTTTCACCGCGTTATCGC
>DATETD010000070.1:0-14966 GCA_035283885.1 Rhodocyclaceae bacterium | reverse complement strand
CCTGCCGTGACTGCTGGCGATGTTTCGCTCGGCGCTGCAAAAGTCGGCGCTGGCGTGACGGTTATGGGGTGTGTGGCTGTCGCCTTGGCGGGTGCGGGAGCTTGTTCCGCAACGATTACTGCCGGGGCTTCCTGCGCTGTCGACTCTTGGATGGGCTTGGTCGCTAATTGCGGTTCGAGAATTTCGTCGATATCGGCATGGCCATGCTGAAAGCACTCGATGAAGATGCCTAATGCGGAGAGCTTCTTGGCGACCTCCTCGAATACGCCGGGGCTAGGACTGAAGTCCTCTGCGGCAAAACGATCGATAGCGATCGAGCATTCGCGCAGCACCTCGTTGGCTCTGTCCTGTCCAAGCATGACCAGTACGCCTTCGATTTGCTTGAGCGGCGTTTTCAGGCTGGGTAAGGTCGATTGACGCGATGGGTTGCGGAAAAAACTGTCTAGAGTTTGCTCGATGGCGCCGAGATTGGTGCGAACTTCGCGCGCAACCGACTCCAGCAGCAGTCGCTCTTGGGCGCGTCGAGACATGGCGTCCAGATTGGGCAGTTCGAGGGGGCCTAGAGGTTCGCCGCGCGCCAACGTTTCCAGTCGATCGACGATCACGCCGACCAAGTTGCCGAAGTCTTTTCCCAACGAAAGGAAGTCTTCCAATGCCGTTTCGGCCAATAACAACGCCGTGGCGATTTCCAACGCCAGGGTATCGTTGTGGCGCGTCGGATCGCGGCGTAAGAGATTGGTTTGCTGCAGAACGACATGGGTCAGGCGCGTGTAGTCGGCTTGTTCCGTGGCCGCGCCTTCTTCTGCGATTTTGGTAATTCGTTCATGGAAGGGCGGCAGCGCCGCCGCGGTGCCGGCGGACAGGCGGTTCCAATCGTCCTTGGCGGCGGCGAGGAGTTCGCGCAGTCGACGGATATGCGGTCGCAGTCGTTCGACTTCGCTAGGCTCCGTGGTCGGCAGCAGGCCTTCCAGTCGGTAGGCGGCGCGAACTACCGCCAAGGCCTCCCCTCCGGCTTTGGCGCAGGCGACGAGGTAGAGTGCTTCGCGTAGGGCGCGTTCGGGGACGTCGGTTTCGCCTTTGGCGAGTTTTCTGATTTGCGAAACCAAGCGTAGCGTGAATTTTTTGGCGTTGACCGCATTCTCGCCGTCGCTGAGTCCGCCGGACGCCAATGCGTCGAGCACCCCGAGTGTGATCCACCAGAAAGAGCGATCTGCCGGAGTTTCGCGAGTTTTCTCGATGATCGTGACGGCCTTGATCATTTCGACAATCCCATTGGGGTCCGATTTGATCCATCCAAGGAGACCGCTTTCAAAGTTGGCGCGGGCCGATTTGATGCGAGCGACAATCTCTTCGGCAGGCAGCGGCGCATCCGGTAATTCCCGTTTTGGCGGGCGTTGCGTGAGGTCGGGAAAGAATAGCTCGGTTGGGCTAGGCGTACTCTGTCCGCAGGCCTCGACCAAGTCGCGATAGACCGTAAATAGTTTTAACGGTTGATTGGGATGGCCGGCGACCAAGTCGTCGAGATAGCCGCGAAGGGCTGTCAAGGCGCCGAGCGCCACGGCGATACTTTGTTCTCCATCGGTCGCCTGTCCTACGGCGATTGCGGTCAGTAGCCGCTCGATAGTTTTGGAGAACTCGGTGATGCCGTCCAATCCGACGACGACGAGTGCGCCATGAGCTTGATGCAGATGGGCGCTGGCCTTTTTCAGACCGTCGCTCGTTGGATTGGCGACGTGAGTCTTCAACTCACTGGCGGCTCGTTCCAGGGCAAGGTCGATCTCTCCCTTGACCCATGTGAGTGGGCCGATATCAAGTTCCATGCTCATGAAAGATGATGTACCACGGCGATATGGCAAAAATATAAGGATGCGATTGGGGCGACTATATAACCATCCGATGAACTGTCCGATGCGGCGACGGCAGTCGGCGCCGAGGCTATCGACCGCGTCTGTTTGTGGTAGGTCATGATGGTTTTCTTGCCCAGACTCATGTCGGTTTCGTTCACACTTTGAAGCCCGAGACCGAGCCTTTAAGATCGGTAGCAAGCTCAGTCAGCTCGCCGATCGAAACAGCGGTTTCTTTGGTGCTGGCGGTGGTTTGGTCGGTGATTTTCAAAATGCCTTGCATGGACGCAGCGACTTGGGTCGCGATGCCGACTTGTTGCTGGGTGTCGGTCGAGATGGTCTCGATCAATCGCGCCAAGTCTTGCGAAACGCTGGAAATTTCATTCAGTGCTTTGCCTGCGGCGTCGGATAGCTTGGCGCCTTCGACGACGCCATGGGTTGAGTGCTCCATGGCGGCGACGGCATCGTGCGTATCGGTTTGAATGGTTTTGACGATGGCGGCAATTTGCTTGGTGGCTTCGCCGGAGCGTTCGGCCAAGCGCTGCACTTCTTCGGCTACCACCGAGAAGCCGCGACCGGCTTCTCCCGCCGAGGCGGCCTGAATGGCGGCGTTAAGCGCGAGCACATTGGTTTGTTCGGTAATGTCGGAAATCAACTCGACGATTTCGCCGATTTCTTGCGAGGACTCGCCCAGTCGCTTGATTCGTTTGGCGGTTTCCTGAATCTGCCCGCGAATTTCGTTCATGCCGGTAATCGAATTGGACACTGCTTCCGAACCTTTTTGCGCGGCGTCGAGCGAGGCGTGCGCCACGTTGGCGGATTCGAGCGCCGATGAGGAGACGGCTTCCATCGATTTCGCCATTTGCAGAACGGTGGCGGTAGTGTTACGGATTTCCGTGGACTGCACCTGAGTCGCTGCGAGCAGTTCGCGCGATGTGGTTTGTGCGGAGTTGGCGGCGCGGGCTACGCGCGCCGATGCATCGTTGATACGTCGCACCAATACGGCCAATTCTTCTACGGTGTAGTTCACCGAGTCGGCGATCGCGCCGGTGATGTCTTCCGAAACGGTGCAACGGATGGTCAAGTCGCCGTCGGCTAAGTCGCCCATTTCGTTCATCATGCGCAGAATGGCGCCTTGGGTGCGATCTTTTTCTGCTTCGGCGGCGCGTCGTTTGCGATCGGCGTCTTCTTGCGCGTCATAGTTGAACACTCGGATCATCAGTACTAGAACGACCAGCGCGAATGAGCCGGATGCGGCCAATATAAACGTCGAAAAGTGCTGCTCGGCAATTTCGGTCTCGTAGGAAGCAATCAGATCGGCAGTGGCTTCGGCAAGTTCGTTGGACTTGTTCGCCATGCTGACGCTGGAGCTGCGTAGTTGGGCGAGAGGCTTGATGTTGCTAGGTAGTTTGGCGAAGGATTCCTGCATGATGCGCATGCTTTTGCTCAATTGGCTGCCAGGTGGCGCCAGTTCGATGGCTGTTGCAATATCTCTACCCAACTGTTCGGCGGTGGCTTCGCTGAAACCCGGCGCCCAGGCAAGCTGGGTCGATGCCCTTAGAATGCGCTCGGTCAGGTGGGGCAAGCGGCCTCCCAGCGACTCGGCGGCGGCTACCATTTCCTGACTACGCAGCACCGGCTCCTGCACCAGTCGCCCCAAGGTGACAAGGGCATTCTCCTGAGCGAATATCTGGCTGATTACCGTGTCTTGGCGGGTCCATACCTCGCGTAACGCCGCGAGGGTGGGCCGCGAGTTGTCGCTGCCGTCGGTTAGGTCGGTCATTATTTGGGCGAAGCGGCTACGCGCGTCGCGCAGTTCGCTGAAACCGTTGGTTTGTCCTTCGAGTGCGATCCGGGTGGCTTTGGGGATTTGTTGCGCCAATGGTCGGATTTTTCCCGAGATCGAGATGTAATTCGCTCCGCGTTTGGCGGTTTGATTTTGTTGAGCGACGGCGAATACCGCGATTGCCAGGCACACAAGAAAAGCAATGCCGAGGACACGAAGTTGTCGATCGAACGGCATGTGCCCAATCATCGGTATCGGGCGTCGAGTTCGCCCTGCCGTCGAGGATGTCGAACCCGGTTTGGGTTGTTTATTGAGCAGTGACTTAATTTTTATGGCCATGGGATGAGCTCTCTGGAAACGGTCTGGAGGTAAGTTAGATCGCGATATCAAGGTAGCCGGGATCGGCCAGCAGGGCGGGAATACAGAGTTGCGTCCAGCTGACACCTTGTGCATCAATGAAACAGCCCCCTAACCAGTTATCGGCGGCGCGTGGGGTAGGGGTTGGAACGGGTTGCATCTGTAATTGGGGGCGCAATCCCAAGGCGCGACGTACCAGGAGTGCGCAATTGTTGCCGTGGCGCGCGCCTATCAGCAGCAATCTGGCTTGGGCGTTATGCGGTGTGGGCGCCCCGCCGCGCCAGGCGGAAAAATCCACCACGCCGTACAAGGCGCCGCGAATGTTGGCGATGCCGACAAACCATGGCTTGGTCAGGGGGGCGGCCATCAGTGGCGGAAGCGGGGCGACCTCGCCCGAATCGGTGAGGTCCAATAGCCAATGACTCCCGCCGGGCAACTCTCCTTCGCCCGACTCGATGCCGAGTAGAGCCTGACCCGTTTCGCCGCGGCGCGCCGAGATCAATCTTTCCGAAAGATTTTGCTGAAAATCGCGCAGACTGATGCGTTTGGCCATTATCGGGTCGCCTTAGCGGGATTCGCTCAGTTTAGCGATCCGAGCAAGGAGATCCTCGCGCACCACGGGTTTGACGATGTAGTCCTGTGCGCCTTGGCGAATGCCCCAGATACGGTCGGTTTCCTGTCCTTTGGTGGTGCACATGATGACGGGGATGTTTTTTGTCGTCTCGTTCTTCGATAGCGCGCGGGTGGCTTGATAGCCGTTGGTGCCGGGCATGACGACATCCATGATGATTAAATCGGGAAGTATCTGTTTGGCGCGCTCGATTCCTTCCTCGCCGCTTTCCGCGCTGGAGATTTCATAGCCGCCACTGGCCAGAATTTGCGTTAGGATGTGGCGTTCCGTCGGGGAGTCGTCAACAATCAGAATTTTTTTGATAGGCATAGCGGCGATCCGTAAGAGAGTAAGTTGAAAATAAACAACCGATCAGGCTCGTGACAAAGCATGAGCCGCGACGGTTCTGAGCAGACTGTCTTTGGTAAAAGGTTTTGTCAGGTACTCGTCCGATCCAACCATTCGACCGCGCGCGCGGTCGAAAAGGCCGTCTTTGGATGAAAGCATAACAACGGGAGTGGCGGCGAATTTCGGATTTTTCTTGATAAGTGCGCAAGTTTGATATCCATCGAGGCGCGGCATTAGGATATCGCAAAATATAATGCTGGGTTGGTGGTCGTTGATTTTCGCCAGTGCATCGAAACCGTCTTCGGCAAGCACGACTTGCGCGCCGGCCTGCAACAGAAAAATTTCGGCGCTTTTCCGAATGGTGTTCGAGTCGTCGATCACCATAACCTTGACGCCGGTCAGCTTTGGTATATCACTCACGTTATCTTACGTCCGATGCAAGGTTGAGCCACGCCAAGCAGGACATAGCTATCGATGTTGTGCGAAGCCGGCGACGAGGCGAAAACGCAGGGGGAAGAAAACCGATAGAAGGGGCGTACCACTCCTTTGGGCGTGTTTCTGTACCTCTGCGCGCTACGTTTCATTGGATCCTCGTCTCGTTGATGTGGCGACTGCTCAAGCCGAATAATAACTATATTTTTGTCTTTGCGAAAACTTCTTTTTACGCGCCATACTTCGCGCTGTTTCGACTTTCGGATACGACCGCCAAGCGTGTTTGACGTGTGTGGCGATTTTCGGTCCGAGGTCGATTGGGGGATGGCTCTTACCGGGGGCAGGGTTCGTTCTAGAGGTCTCGATGATTCGGCTATGTTGAGGCAGTAGGATAAAATCGCATCCATGTTAACCCAAGCTGATTTCTCGTGCGGTGCTCGTTGCGAAATAATACATTATGACTGTTGTCGATACTTTACCCGTTCCGCCCATCGTGCTCACCTTTGCGGCTTCCGATCCCACCGGCGGCGCGGGAGTGCAGGCCGATCTTCTAACCTCGGCGAGTTTAGGATGCTATGCCTTGTCGGTGGTGACGGCGCTGACGGTGCAGGATACCGCCGGCGTCGAAGCCGTTTTGCCTATCGATACGGAGTGGGTGGTCGATCAGGCGCGCATGGTGCTCGAAGACATGCCGGTTGCGGCCTTCAAGTTGGGGATGCTGGGCACGCTCGAAACCATTGCGGCGATCGCGGAAATCCTCTCCGATTATCCGGGCGTTCCTGTGGTATTGGATCCGGTGTTGGCCTCCGGTCGTGGCGATCAGTTGGCCGACGAGGATATGATCGAAGCGATGATCGATCTGTTGCTGCCATTGACGACCGTATTGACGCCCAATAGCTTGGAAGCGCGACGCTTGGCGCAGGAGGTCGACGACTACAACGATGGAGAGCGACGCGTGTCGACGCTGGCGGAGTGCGCGCATCGTTTGATTACGGCAGGATGCGAATATGTTTTAGTGACGGGAACTCACGAAAGTGCGCCGCAGGTAATCAACACCTTGTACGGCTCCCATGGCGCAGTGCGTAGCGATCGTTGGCGACGCTTGCCGGGAAGCTATCATGGCTCGGGCTGTACTTTGGCCTCGGCGATTGCGGCTCAATTGGCCTGGGGGAGGGATATGGCGAGCGCCGTGACCGTTGCGCAGGACTATACATGGAATACATTGGCGCACGGATTTAGACCGGGTATGGGACAATTCGTCCCCGACCGGATGTTCCGGATGCGAACCGAAATCAATTCTAAAGACGATGAGGAGTGCAAGTGAATGCATCGATGATTCCAGCGCGGTTTTGCGGAGGCGAACGATGTCGGCGATTTTGAATGGCCCCTATGCGGTGACTCCCGATGACGTTTTGTTGCCGCGCCTATCGGCGCTGGTCAAGGCGGCGCTGGATGGGGGGATTCCGTTCGTGCAATACCGCAACAAGACGGCGTCGCCGCCGATGCGCAGGGCGCAGGCTGCCGAGTTGCTGCGTCTGTGTCGCGCCGCCGGCGCCCAATTGATCGTTAACGACGACGTATGGTTGGCGGTGGAAATCGGCGCGGACGGGGCGCATATCGGACGCTCGGATGCGCCCGGCGGCTCCTTGCAGGCGGCGCGCAAGGCCTTAGGCTCGCGGCGGATACTTGGCGTGTCTTGTTATAACGAGCTTGAGCGTGCTGCAGACGCAGCGGCGGCTGGGGCCGACTATCTGGCGTTCGGTAGCATCTTCAATTCCATCACCAAGCCCGATGCGCCGCGCGCTTCGCTTGACCTGTTGAGCGAAGCCAAGCGTCGCTTCGATTTGCCGGTGGTGGCGATCGGCGGGATTACGCTGCAGAACGCGCCGCAGGCGATCGCCGCCGGGGCCGATATGTTGGCGGTGGTGAGCGATCTATTCGATGCAATGAATATTCGTAGTCGCGCCGAGGCGTTTCTTCGACTGTTCGACGAGCGAGGTTTTTAATGGCAGCAGCTTATCGATGGGATGTGAATCATGACTCGTAATGAAGAACTGTTTTCGCGCGCGCAAGCGACGACTCCGGGTGGAGTGAACTCGCCGGTGCGCGCCTTTCGTTCCGTCGGCGGTACGCCGCGATTTTTTGCGCGCGGCGAAGGTGCGTATGTCTGGGACGCCGACGGCAAGCGCTATATCGACTATGTCGGTTCGTGGGGACCGTTGATCCTCGGCCATGCCGACGCCGATACGGTGCGTGCGGTGCAGCACGCCGCCGCGCGCGGTTTATCGTTCGGCGCACCGACCGAGGCCGAAGTCGAACTGGCCGAATTGTTGGTGCAGCGTGTGCCGAGCATGGATAAGGTCAGATTGGTGTCGTCCGGCACCGAGGCGACGATGAGCGCGATTCGCTTGGCGCGCGGCTTTACTGGGCGCGACATGATCGTCAAGTTCGAGGGTTGTTATCACGGTCATGGCGACAGCTTGCTGGTCAAAGCCGGTTCGGGTTTGCTGACCTTCGGTCATCCCTCGTCGGCGGGGGTGCCGCACGATCTCGCACGGCATACGCTGGTGCTCGACTACAACGACGCCCAGGGCTTGCGCGACGCGTTCGCGCGTCATGGCGACAAGATTGCTGGAGTCATTGTCGAGCCGATCGCCGGCAATATGAACATGGTGCTGCCCCAGCCTGAATTCCTGTCGGCGATGCGCGAACTGTGCACTCAACATGGCGCGTTGTTGATTTTCGACGAAGTCATGACCGGCTTTCGTGTCGGCCCCGGTTCGGCGCAAGGCTTATTCTCGATTACGCCGGATATTTCGACCTTCGGCAAAGTCGTCGGCGGCGGTTTGCCCTTGGGCGCATTCGGCGGGCGGCGCGAAGTGATGGAGAAAGTCGCGCCGCTGGGGCCGGTGTATCAGGCCGGTACTTTGTCCGGCAACCCCTTGTCGGTCGCCGCCGGCTTGGTGACGCTGAAGAAAGTCGCCGAACCGGGGTTTTACGAAGCCTTGACGCAACGCACCCAGGCCTTGATCGATGGTCTGCTGGCCGCTGCCGACCGTCGGGGCGTCCCATTCTCGGCGCAGTCGGTCGGCGGGATGTTCGGCGTCTATTTCCACACGCATACGCCCGCCACCGTGCCGACCTCGTTTGCCGAAGTGATGGCGACCGATCGCGAGGCGTTCAACCGCTTTTTCCACGCTATGCTGGACGCCGGCGTGTACCTAGCGCCGTCGGCGTTCGAAGCGGGATTCGTCTCCGCCGCGCATACTGCAGCCGATATCGCAGTGACGGTCGCGGCGGCGGACGCGGCATTTACGGCGGCTAAAGGATGCGCATGAAATGCAGTATGCAATGAACGCCGTGCTGCGACCGCACGCTTCGCTTTACGACGAGCTGTGCGCGTTGCCGGATGGAGTGACCGGTGAAATCGTCAATGGTCAGTTATACGCGATGTCGCGGCCTAGCGGTCGGCATGGCCTTGCCGAGCGAGGATTGAATATCGATCTGGGCGGGCCTTTCGACTTCGGTCGCGGCGGTCCCGGCGGCTGGTGGATTATTCCCGAACCTGAAATCCATCTGGTGCGCGATACCGAGGTCGTCGTACCCGATCTGGCCGGATGGCGGCGCGAACGTATGCCCACGGTGCCGGACGACCATCGTTTCGAGATCGTCCCCGATTGGATATGTGAAATTCTCTCGCCGAGCACCGCACGTAAGGATCGATTCGTCAAGTTGCCGGTATATGCCAAGTATGGCGTGGCCCATGCTTGGCTGGTCGATCCCGAGGCGCGCACGCTGGAGGCGTTCGAATTGCGTCAGGGATTCTGGTTGCTGATCGCCACGCTGGCCGACGATGCGACCGTGCGCGTGGCGCCGTTCGATGCGATCGAGTTCTCGCTCGCCGATTTATGGGGCGGTTGAGGCGAGGTTATCCTTGAAAAAGCAGTTGTCCACGAAAGACACGAAAAGCACGAAAACAATCAAAGACATGCTTGCCTTTTGGTTTTCACCCGTCGGGTGAATAAGCTCTCGATGCAACCGATTGTTTTTGTTCGTGTCTTTCGTGTTTTTCGTGGACAACAGGGGTTTTTAGGATGATTGTCCCGTGGCGCGTTTGAACGTCAGCGCGCCTTTCTCCGATTCCACGCACACCGTATCCTTGGGCGCAAAGCGGCCTTCGAGGATCTGTTTGGCCAAAGGATTTTCGATCCGCTCCTGAATCGCGCGCTTGAGCGGCCGCGCGCCGAACACCGGGTCGAAGCCGGCTTCGGCGATGATGCCTAGCGCCGCGTCGCTCACCTGTAATTTCATTTCGAGGCGTTGCATGCGTTTTTCGAGATAGCGCAGTTGGATGCGCGCGATGCCGGCGATATGTTTTTGATCGAGCGCATGGAACACCACGATCTCGTCGATGCGATTGACGAATTCCGGACGGAAATGCGTCTTCACCTCGCCCATTACCGCAAGCTTGATGACCTGGTAATCGTCGCCGCTCATCTGCTGGATCATTTGCGAACCGAGATTCGAGGTCATGACGATCACTGTGTTCTTGAAATCCACCGTGCGCCCCTGGCCGTCGGTCATACGACCGTCGTCGAGCACTTGCAGCAGCACATTGAAGACATCGGGATGCGCCTTTTCGATTTCGTCGAACAGGATTACCGAATACGGTTTGCGCCGTACTTGTTCGGTCAGATAGCCGCCTTCTTCGTAGCCGACATAGCCCGGCGGCGCGCCGATCAGGCGCGCGACCGAATGCTTCTCCATGAATTCGCTCATGTCGATGCGAATTAGATGATCTTCGGCGTCGAACAGGAATTGCGCCAGCGTCTTGCATAGCTCGGTTTTGCCGACGCCGGTCGGGCCGAGGAACAGGAAGGAGCCGTAAGGGCGATTTTCGTCCGACAGGCCGGCGCGGCTGCGGCGGATCGCATCGGTCACCAGCCGCACCGCTTCGTCCTGGCCGACCACGCGTTCGTGCAAGTGCACCTCCATCGTCAGCAGCTTTTCGCGTTCGCCTTGCATCATCTTGCTGACCGGAATGCCGGTGGCGCGCGACACCACCTCGGCGATTTCCTCCGCGCCGACCTGGGTACGCAATAGCCGGTTTTTATCCGTCGCGTCAGCGCCGACTTTTGCGGCGGCTTCGGCGTCGCGCAGTTGCGCTTCCAGTCTAGGCAGCACGCTGTATTGCAGCTCGGCGAGCTTGTCGAATTGGCCGCGGCGTTGCAGTTCGGCCATTTGTACGCGCAGTTTGTCGATCTCTTCCTTGATATGGGTCGAGCCTTGCAACTGCGCCTTTTCGGCGCGCCAGATGTCTTCGAGATTGGCGTATTCGCGCTCCAGCTTGGCGATTTCGTCGTTAATCAGCAGCAGGCGCTTTTTCGAGGCGTCGTCCTTTTCGCGCTTGATCGCCTCGCGCTCGATTTTCAGTTGGATCAAACGGCGTTCGAGCTTGTCCATGACTTCCGGTTTGGAGTCGATTTCCATCTTGATGCGCGCGGCGGCTTCGTCGATCAGGTCGATCGCCTTGTCGGGCAGGAAGCGGTCGGTGATATAGCGCTGCGACAACTCGGCGGCGGCGACGATCGCGGGGTCGGTGATTTCGACGCCATGATGCAGTTCGTATTTTTCCTGCAAGCCGCGCAAGATCGCGATGGTCGCCTCGACGCTCGGTTCTTCGACCAGCACTTTCTGAAAGCGCCGTTCCAACGCCGCGTCCTTTTCGACGTACTTGCGATACTCGTTCAGCGTAGTCGCGCCGATGCAATGCAGCTCGCCGCGCGCCAACGCGGGTTTCAGCATATTGCCGGCGTCGATCGCGCCTTCGGCCTTGCCGGCGCCGACCATGGTGTGGAGTTCGTCGATGAACAGGACGATGCGGCCTTCGTCCTGCGCGATTTCCTTCAGCACTGCCTTAAGCCGCTCTTCGAATTCGCCGCGATACTTGGCGCCGGCGAGCAGACCCGCCATATCGAGCACCAGCACGCGCTTATCTTTGAGCGATTCGGGCACTTCGCCATTGACGATGCGCTGCGCCAAGCCCTCGACAATCGCGGTCTTGCCGACGCCCGGCTCGCCGATCAGCACCGGATTGTTCTTGGTGCGGCGCTGCAAAATCTGGATGGTGCGACGGATTTCGTCGTCGCGCCCGATCACCGGGTCGAGCTTGCCTTCGCGCGCGCGCTCGGTCAAATCGAGGCAGTATTTCTTCAGCGATTCGCGTTGGCCTTCGGCTTGTTGCGAGTCGACCGCGCCGCCGCCGCGCACCGCCTTGATCGCCTCTTCGAGCGCGCGCCGATTGAGGCCCGCTTCCTTGAGCAGCCGTCCGGTTTCGCCTTTGTCGTTGCATAAGGCGAGCAGAAACATTTCGGAGGCGACGAACTGATCGCCGGCCTTTTGCGCCTCTTTGTCGGTGAGGTTGAACAAATTCGCCAAGTCGCGGCCCACCGAAACCTCGCCGCCGTGGCCTTCGACTTTCGGCAAGCGTTCGAGCGCGCGATTCAATGCCGTTTTCAGGCCGCTGACATTGACGCCGGCGCGCGCCAAGAGCGAGGTCGTTCCGCCTTCTTCCTGGTTGAGCAAGGCCGTAAGCAGATGCTGCGGCTCGATAAATTGCTGATCGCCGCCGACCGCCAGACTTTGCGCATCGGCCAGCGCCTGTTGAAACAGGGTGGTGAGTCGATCCATTCTCATGGCGTCATTCCTTTGAAATTCGTTAGCGATGAGCGCTAGATTGGGCGCTTAACGGTGATTTCAAGGGGGCGATGGCGGCGGGCGTCGTCGTTAGCGGCTGGCCGTCAGCGGTTTGGCGATGGCCGTGACTTGGACTTCGCTGCGCTTTTTGTCTTTATCTTCGACGATCAGCGTCAGCGGCACGGATTCGCCGTCTTTGATGATTTTCTTGAGTTTGAACAGCATCAGATGATAGCCGTTCGGTTTCAGTTCGACGCGCTTGCCGGCTGGGAGGTCGAGGCCGTCGATTGCGCGCATCTGCATGACATCTCCATCCATCTTCATTTCGTGGATCTCTATCATGCCGACCAACGGGGAGCGCGCCTCCACCAGGCGCGCGTCTTGCGCTGAAGTGATTTGCATATAGCCGCCGGTGACTCTTTGTTGCAGCACGGTGGCGCGCACCCAAGGCGCTTCGATGGTGACTTGGGCTTGCGCGGAAAGGGAGAACAATAGGCCGGATAAGGCGGTCAGCGTGAGTTTTTTCATAAGGGTTCCATAAATCGAGAGAGTGTGATGGCGTCGTTTAAAAGTCGGCGCTGGCGAGACGGCTAGGATTATGCCGTCAAATCGGGAGGCGATGCGTATCGGCGGCGCGGTAATCTCCAGTTGCTCACGTGGGACCTGGTGTAGGCTGGGAGGTGGCAGCCGCCAACCGCAGCCGGATAAGCTGAGAGCCATCGAAGCAATGGTGCAAGCAGGAATCGATCACCTGCGTAGGAGCTTGCCCGCGATCAACCTCCGCCGAAGATGAGATGGCCGGCTGAACTGTCCGCGATTTCGCGTATGATTTACGCGGTCAGCTTCCCGTTCCCAACACATCATGACGGATGCCCCCAATCCCAATCTCATTATCGATGACTACGACACGCCGTGGAAAACCGCGCTGGTGCGCTATTTTCCCGAGTTTATGGCGTTCTATTTTCCCGAGGCGTATGCCAAGATCGATTGGACGAAACCCCATCTGTTTCTCGACAAGGAGTTGGCGCAGGTCGTCCAAGACGCCGAGTTGGGTAAGCGAATCGCCGATTGTCTCGTGCAAGTGGAATTGTTGCACGGCGAACAGGAATGGATTTACATCCATATCGAGATTCAAGGCCAACGCGACCCCGCGTTTGCCGAGCGCATGTTCGTCTACAACTACCGGATATATGACCGCTATCGTCGCCGAGTGGCAAGCTTTGCGCTACTGACCGACGACAACGACGATTGGCAGCCGATGAGCTTTGGTTATGAGACGCTGGGATGTCGTGTGATTATCGAATTTCCTGTCGTCAAGTTGAGTCGCTATGCGGATAAAATTCAAGAGTTACTGGGAGAACGCAATTCGTTCGCCTTGGTCACAGCGGCGCATCTCTTGACGCGGCGAACCAAAGGCGACGACGAGCGGCGCTATGCGGCAAAATTGCGACTGGCGCGACTGTTGTACGAACGCGGCTGGGACAAACAGCGCATCATTGATTTATTTGCGATCATCGATTGGATGATGCACTTGTCGGCTGAACTGGAGCAGCGTTTGCTGGGCGATATCAATACAATCGAAAGGAGTAAGGCTATGCCGTATATTACATCGGTCGAACGGATCGGCATTCAGAAGGGGCTGTTGCTTGGAATGCAGGAAGGGGAGCAGCGGGGGATGCAGCAAGGGATGCAGCAAGGGATGCAGCAAGGCGAAACAGCGGTGATCGAACGCTTATTGACGCGGCGTTTTGGCGCATTGAGCGATGCAGTGCGCGCACGGCTGCACCAGGCCACGCTGGAACAGTTGGATATATGGGCTGACCGCTTGCTTGACGCGGCATCGCTCGACGAGGTGTTTGGCGATCATTGAAGCAGTGGGAGTGTAGGGTTTTGTCGGCGACGATTAAGCGAGTGCTTCCGGCACTCTTCCGTGACGTGGAGCGGCTCTCTCTTCATCCGCCGCGGGTGTCGCCGGACGCTGCGCGTCTTGGCTCGGCGTTCGCGCATCGACTGTCGGCCTTTTCGGGTTTCTTGAGGCCCTTGGCGCATGAAGTCTCATCCTCGCAGGATCGAGCTTTACCCTTCGGCGGTCTTCGTCGAGCCTATCGAGACTCACGTTCGATCCGGCGAGGTTCTTGCTTGATGTAGGGTCAGTCGGGGTCGGTGCGTCTAGGGTCTCGCGTTATCCTTTGGGCGACTGTCGTCGGTTCGGCATTGTCGGCGTCTAGGCGGTATCCGCACAGTCCGTCTCGCCAGAGCCGACTTTTCGAGCTATCGCGGGATTGCGTTCGGCGTATCGGCCTTGATCTTTGTTTCGGCTACCCGAAAATTCGATCGTTCCCATTCTCCAGCGTCCCGATTGCGCGCGAAGCGGGGATGAATGCGTATGGCGATCAGGTGTGAAGACATGCGATACTATTCACCGCGCCGGTGGGCGTCTTGCCGCCTAGGACGCGGTTTTGGGTCAATCGCCCATAAAAGTCGGCGCTGACGGGACGGAGGAGCAAGCACATGAGTCAAGCACGCCGTAAGCTGCCGATCGGCATTCAGACCTTGCGTGAAATTCGCGAGGAAGGTCATTACTACGTCGACAAAACGGCGTTCGCCCACCGCTTGATCGACGAAGGCAAGTATTACTTCCTGTCGCGCCCGCGCCGCTTTGGTAAAAGCCTGTTTCTCGATACCCTCGCTGAATTGTTCGAAGGCAACGAGGCTTTGTTCAAGGGGCTGTTCATCCATGATCGCTGGGATTGGACGGCACATTATCCGGTAATACGCATCAGCTTTTCGGATGGGGTACTGCAAAGTCGCGCCGAGCTTGATCGGCGGATTCTCGACCTCTTGCGGATCAATCGCGAACGTTTAGGCTTGCCTGATCCCCCCGACACGGATA
>DATETD010000069.1:0-19572 GCA_035283885.1 Rhodocyclaceae bacterium | reverse complement strand
CGCCGGATTTGTGCGCCGACCTTCGCGAGCCGATCGACGTCGTCGACATCCAGCGCCTGCAATGCGGCGTCGATGCACCCGACCAAGCCATGATGGACGAGAAACTCGCGGTAGGCCGAGGCGGTGGTGGCGAATCCGCCGGGAACGCGCACGCCCGAGGCGGCGAGCTGGCCGATCATTTCGCCGAGCGAGGCGTTTTTACCGCCGACTTCGGCGACGTCGCTCATGCGCAGGCCGTCGAACGGGGCGACGTAACGCGAAGGAGTCGAAACCATGCGTGTCCTTTCAGGGTTAATCGGATAAGCTTAACATTCTATCGACCGCAAACGTCAAGTTATCCCCGGAGAAAACTCATGAACGCAAGCCCCGCCGCGCCGCTACGCACGGTGTTTATCGTCTCCGACGGCACCGGCATCACCGCCGAAACCTTAGGGCATAGCCTGCTGTCGCAATTCTCAGGCGTGGAGTTTCGACAAGTGCGTATGCCGTTTATCGATTCGCTCGAAAAGGCGCACGATTGCGTCAGCCGCATCGCCGAGGCCGCGCAGCGCGACGGTGCGCAACCTATCGTCGTCTCGACCTTAGTCAACCCGGCGGCGGCGGCGGCCTTACGCGCGGCGAATGCCTTGATTCTGGATTTTTTCGGCGCATTCATCGCGCCGTTGGAACAGGCCTTGGGCATAGAAGCGACGCGCGTGGTCGGTCGCAGCCACAGCCGCGCCGACAGCGCGGTGTATACGGCGCGCATCGAAGCGATCAACTTTACGCTGGAGCACGACGACGGCGTGTCGAACGCCGATCTGGATCAGTCCGACGTAATTCTGGTCGGCGTTTCGCGCAGCGGCAAGACGCCGACCAGCCTGTATCTCGCCTTGCAATTCGGCATCAAAGCGGCGAATTACCCCTTGATCCCCGAAGACTTCGAGCGCAACCGCTTGCCCGAAGGCTTGAGCAAGCATCGGCATAAACTGTTCGGCCTGACCATAGGCGCGGAACGTCTGGCCTCGATCCGTCAGGAACGCCGTCCGAATAGTCGCTACGCCTCGTTGGAAAATTGCCGCTGGGAAATCGATCAAGCGCAAAAAACGATGCGGCGCGAAGGGATACGCTGGCTCGATTCGACCACCAAGTCGATCGAGGAAATCGCCGCGACTTTGATGCAGACGGTTAAGTTGGATCGACCGGGGTATTAGCGGGAGGCGAGTTAGGCGGTGCGATAGCCGCCGTGGCGAAATGCAAAAGTCGGCGCTGGCGGGACGGATAGGCTGGCGAAATTACGCTGGCCAAACATAGGCGTCCATCGCCAAACCGCGATAGGCGAAGTCCGGCGTATACCGTTGTGGTGCACTATTTTCCACGGCGTTCGCCGCGCCCAATGCAAGCAGCAAGGGCAGAAAATGTTCTTCGCTGGGGTGGGATGCTGCGCCGTCAGGCGTGGCGCGATACTCCAAGATGGCGGCGACATCGCGCGCCGCGAGGCGTTCGCCGACCCAATCGGCAAAGCGTTTGGCCTGGGGCTGCGGCGGCGCGTCGTCGCTTGCGGCGAAATCCAGCCAGGCGAAATTATGCGTAATCGCGCCGGACGCAAGTATCAGCACCCCGGCGTCGCGCAGCGGCGACAGCGCCCGGCCCAGCGCGCAATGCGTCGCCGCATCTGCGCGCGTCAGCGACAGTTGCGTGACCGGCAGATTCGCCTGCGGGAACATCGCCGTCAATGGAACCCATGCGCCATGATCGAGGCCGCGATTCGGATGCAGGCCGACGGCATGGCCGGCGGCGGACAGCATCGCGGCGGCGCGTTCGGCCAGCGCGGGCGCGCCGGGCGCGGGGTAGTGCAGGCGATACAGTTCCGGCGCGAATCCCTGAAAATCGTGCATCGTCGTCGGCGCGCCGGCCAGACTGAGCTGCGCGGTGCGCGCTTGCCAATGCGCCGAGACCGCCAGAATCGCTTGCGGCGGCGGCAGCCGCCGCCCGATCTCGCGCCAAGCGTCGACCGCGCCGCGCGATTTGAGCAAGGCGTCGGGCGCGCCATGCGAGACGAAGACGACGGGCATACGCGCCGACACGAGGCTTACTCCTTGACCGCTTCGACGGCGAGGCTCAGGGTCACCTCGTCGGAAACGTAGGGAGCATATTTGCCCATATTGAACTCGCTGCGCTTGATGCGTGTGGTGGCGTTCGCGCCGATCGCGTCTTTCTTGAGCATGGGATGCGGCATGGCCTGGAACGAGGTCACGGTCAAGGTGACGGCTCGCGTTACGCCTTTGATCGTCAGTTGGCCGTCGACCGATGCCGGCTTATCGCCGTCGAATTTCACGCCGGTCGATTTGAAATTAATGACCGGATGCTTGGCGGTATCGAAGAAATCTTCGCCCTGAAGATGTTCGTTAAATAGCGGGAAGCCGGTATTCACCGACTTGACGTCTATCGTCACCTCGACCGAACCGGTCTTGGCGGCGCGATCGATCGTGATCTTGCCGCTGGTTTTATCGAAGCGGTGCAGTTGATTCGAGTAGCCGAAATGGCTGTATTCGAAGCGCGGCGCGGTATGTGTCGCATCGATGGCGAAGGTCTCGGGCGCGGCGGACGCAGCGGCGGCGAGCGAGGATAAGGCGAGTGCGAGTGCAAGTTTCTTCATGGTGAGGCTCCTGGTGGATAAAACGGTTCAGTTCTTGCCGGCGGCCAAGGCGGTCAGCCGGAATTTGATTTGGATTTCATTGGCGACCGTGCCGAAATCGGCCCATAGACCTTCGCCGATCGCATAGTCGGCGCGCTTGAGGACAAAGTTGCCTTCGAACGTCGCGCTGCCGCCGTCCTGGCGCAGGATTGCGGGCGTTATGACATCCTGCGTGCGGCCTTTGATGCTCATTTTTCCGGCGACTTCGAAACGGTTATTGCCCAGCGGTTTGATCGAGGACGACACGAAGCGCGCGCTCGGATAGTTCTTGCTGTTGAACCACAGTTTGCCAGCGACTTCGTCGTTGGCTTCGGTCGAGCCGGCGTCGATGCTCGCGAGTTCGATCTCCAGTTCGGCGCGCGCTTGCGTCGGTTTGGCCGGATCGAAATTCAGCTTCCCCTTGAAGCGTTTGAAGCGGCCTTCGACCGGCACGTTCATTTGTTTGAAGACGAACGAGACGACGCTTTTGTCGGCTTGCCAGCGATCGAATTCGACGGCGTTCGCATAAGTTGCGATCGATGCGACGGCGGCGATAAGTAGCGATTTTTTCATAACGATCTCCAGACGTAATTATTTTTGCTTGAGGAAGGGCAGCATGCGTTGCAGCACATCGTCGCGGTCGATCCAATGATGTTTCAGCGCCGCTGCGAGATGCGCCGCTACCAGTGCGGCCAGGCTGAAATTGAGCCAGCGATGCGCCGCTTGCAGACATTCGCCCAAGCTTGCATCCTTCTGCACTAAATCCGGCAGCGGCAGGATGCCGAACAGCACGGTTTGATAGCCCTTGGCCGAACTCATCAGCCAGCCGCTCAACGGGATGGCCAGCATTAGTAGGTAGAGCAAACGATGCGCGCCTTCCGCCGCGCGATGCTGCCATATCGGCATGCCCGCAGGCGGTCCCGGCGGACGATGGGTGCAGCGCCAGGCCAAGCGGATCGCGACCAATACAAAGATGCAGACGCCCGCCCATTTATGCCAAGAGTAGATTCTGAGCTTGTCCGGCGAGAGCGGCAGGTCGTGCATATATACGCCGACGGCAAACGCCGCCGTCAAGGCGATGGCCGTCAGCCAATGTAGGCCGATGGCGACGGAGGTATAGGAATTTGTCGATTTCATACGGTCGGCTCCTGTGGCGTTGGGCGATGGCGAGACTTTACGCCGATTATTGATACTAAAATAGGCGATAATAAGTAATTTATTATTGCGATAATCGCAACGATAGTGGATGGAGTTACTATGGATAGACTCGATAGCATGCGTATCTTCGTCCGGGTGGCGGAAATGGGCAGCTTTGCCGCCGTGGCGCTGCAACTGAATGTGGCGCGCTCGGTGGTGACGCGCCAAGTGGCGGCGTTGGAGGCGCATCTGGGGACGAAATTGCTGGCGCGCAGTACGCGGCGGCTGAGTTTGACCTCGGCGGGAACGAATTATCTCGAAAAGTGTCGCGAAATTCTCGCCCTGGTCGAGGCGGCGGAGGCCGATCTGACCGACGACCGGCAAGCGCCGCGCGGGCATATCCGTTTGAGCTTGCCGTTATCGTTCGGCATCCGCCGCTTGATGCCGATGTTCGACGAATTCATAAGCGTCAATCCGCAGATTTCACTCGAACTGGATTTCAACGACCGCCGCGTCAATTTGATCGAAGGCGGTTTCGATCTGGCGATCCGCATTGCGGATCGACTGGAGCCGGGCAATGTGGCGCGCAAAATCGGCAGCAGCCGTAGCGTCGTCGCCGCCTCGCCGGACTATTTGGCGCGCCATGGGCGTCCGCAGCATCCGCGCGATTTGGCCGGACACGAATGTTTCGGCTATCTGCTCGCTTCGCGCTCCAGTTGGTCGTTCGTGATCGACGGCGAAAAGCAGTGGTTTCCGATTTCCGGCAGGCTGCAAGCCAATAACGGCGATGCGTTGCTCGAAGCGGCGATCCAGGGATTGGGAATTACGCGCGCGCCGACGTTTATCGCCGAACAAGCGGTGCGCGCCGGTCGGCTCGAACTGCTGCTGACGGACTTTCCCACCCCCGAATTGGGCATCTACGCCGTATTCCCAGGCAATCGCTATGTGCCGCACCGGATCAGGGCCTTGGTGGATTTCCTTGCTGATAGCATAGGGTCGCGCCCGTCGTGGGACGAGATTCTTACGGTGAAGTAATTTTTTCTCGCCGGTTCGTCGTTACGATCATTCTAGAAAAAGCAGTTGTCCACGAAAAAGCACGAAAAGAATCGAAGCGAAACGCCTCATCGCGCGCTTGGTCGGTAAGCCCGCCACCGCTTCCCTCGCTTTGTAAATGTAGCCATCATCACTCCCGCGTTTATCATGGCTCGAATCTGGTGCGCCAAGATACGGGAAGATGCGGGAAGATGCGGCTACATTGCAAGTTTTCGCGCCCCGACACCCAATAGAATCGATGTGAATTGATTATTTACGGGGTAATGCGGATGAGTGGCGCTTCTGGTTGGAATGCGATCAGGTGCCGAACCACCGCACCAGATCGTCGTCGTTCGCCGCCGTCGGCGTCGTCAGAAGGCTCAACGATTCGACCGCGCGCCCGATAATCGCTTGTTCTACCTGATCCTGCAATGCAAAGGCGCGACGAGCGACTTCCGTCACTTTATTCTCGACAAGGGTAAGTACGGTGGATTGGACCGACCTGGCTTCGCGCGTCAAGGTTTCAAGCGCCTGTTCGCGTCCCATTTTCGTCAGGGAATAGATGCCGAGACCGGACAGCCAAACAATGCGCGCGGAGGATGCGATCGTTGGCGCAAGCTTGCCATGCTGGATATTATCGACCAATGTAAGAATCTCCTTGTTCATTTTTCCACTCCTTCAAATAATGACTACTGCAAAATCGAACAGGCGTTCGCGCTGTCGATAGGGGACAGAGTAAGTCCTGGCAGTAGAGGAGTCACACTAAACCCAGTAGCAATGTGTCGAATTTAACAGACGCGAGCATATGCGGAAACAAAATAACCATGTCATTTCAAATAAATAATCGATTGCTTTCAATATGATAGACTATGAATGCTATTATTTACCGCACAGATGAAAACCATGTTGCAAATTCGCCACATCCGTCTCGCCAGCGCCGAGTTTCAGATCATGGCCCACAATTTCGCACCGGGCTAGCGCGCGGTCAAAAACTCGGCGGCGCTCATATCGAATGCCTGCATCGTCGCGGCCGCAACGCCGTCGGGCGTCAGGCGAAGTATCTTGAAGTCATGCATGATATGACCGTCGTACACCCACCAATTCACGCCCATCGCCGCAATCATGCGATCGGCGAGTGCGCGCCCGCCTGTCAAAAAATGCCAATTCGGATAAGACAATCGACGGATTCGACGGTAGTTTCTCCATGCGGCAGGAGTGTCGTTGGTCGGATCGAGGCTGACGATCACGAATTCCAGCGGCAACTGTCGCCGATCGGCCTCGTCCTGAATCTCCTTCAATTTCTTCAAGGTGATCGAACATAAAAAGCGACAATTGCTGTATTCCATCGCTAGAATCACCTGACGTCCGCGCCAGGAAGCGAGTTTGACCGTTTTACCGTTATCGTCCAACCAGTCTCCGCCTTGCGCCAAAAAGTCGGTCGCGGCATACGCGGCGCCGACGGCGAACGCCCACATGCCCAACAACGCAATCGACGAATATCTCCGAAAATATCGCATGAAATCTCCCGACTTACTTATAAATGGATTTTACCAACGCATACTCCGCATCGTGTCGATTGCGCTCGTCGCCATGATCGCGGCCCAGACTGCCTGGGGACAACTCCCGACGCGCTCCCGCACGCTACCCGAGCATAAGTTGCTGGACGGGCAAGGCCGTTATCGACAATTGAGCGATTTTCGCGGCAAAGTGCTGCTGATTTACCCAGGCTACATTTCCTGTCCCGACGCTTGTCCGACTTCGCTGGCGAAACTGGCCGACGTCATGAAACGGCTCAAACGCGCGCCCAGCGCAAACATCGATCGCTTACAAGTGGTATTCATCACGCTCGATCCCGCGCGCGACACTCCCAGCCTGGCCCAAACCTACGCTCAAGCATTCGATCCGCACTTCGTCGCCCTCTGGCCTCATCCCGAGCAACTCAGCGAAATTACCCGCAGTTTGGGCGTTTATCTGCAAAAAATCCCCGGACGTCAAGCCGACAGCTATATGATCGACCATACCACCACCGTCGAGGTCTACGATGGCGACGGTCGCTGGCGCATGAGCGTTCCACCGACCGCCCCGGTCGATATGATCGCCAAAAGCCTACGACGTTTGTTGGAAGAACACCGCTGACTCCTCCTCGACTCCTCATGAAAAAACCTTTCTCGACTCCTTTGCTCTACGTCACCGCCGGCATTTCCGGCGCCTTGGTGATGGTGGTTGAAATTCTCGGCGCGCGCATCATCAGCCCTTTCTTCGGCGTCAGCCTGTTTATATGGACGGCATTGATCAGCGTCACCTTGCTGGCGCTGGCCGCAGGCTACATAGTCGGCGGTCGCTTGGCGGATCGCTTCCCTACGGCCCAAGGACTGTTCGGACTGATTGCGGGGGCAGGAAGCTGGTTGATCCTGATCCCATCGATTAAAGCGCCTATCGTCGAACTGGCCTTGATGCTGGGGCTACGCGCCGGCGCCTTTTTCTCCGCACTGGCGCTGTTCGGCCCGGCATTGTTTATGCTCGGCTGCGTCTCTCCGTGGCTGATGCGTCTGCTGGCGTCCTCTATCGATCGCATCGGCGCGACCTCGGGGCGACTGTACGGCCTATCCACCGTCGGCAGCTTCGTCGGCTCGGCGCTCACCGGCTTCTATCTGTTGGGCGAAGTCGGCGTCAACCTCGCCTTATACGCATCGGGCGGCATACTATCGACGCTGGCCCTGCTCCATTTCGCCTATGTGCGCGATCCGCGCGGCTGGCTGGTGCTGCTGGGATTGAGTCCGCTGCTTTGGTCGCCGCTTCGATCGCCATCGCATATCGGCGCCGTACTCGAAGACGGTACGACGGCGACGTTGATTTCCGTCAAAGACAGCTATCATGGCTCGGTCCGCGTCGTCGACTACAGCATGAATCGGAACGGCACGCGCGAAATGATCATCGACGGCCTAGTGCAAGGGGGAGTGGATCGCAGTAGCGGCTTATCGATCTACGAATATTCCTACATGCTCGAACACCTCCCGTTAAGCATACGACCGCAAGGCAAAAGCTGCCTGACGATAGGGCTGGGGGCGGGGATCGTGCCGCGCAATCTTGCGGCGCGCGGCATCGACACCGATGTCGTCGAGATCAATCCCGCCGTGCTCGAAGCGGCGATCGAGCATTTCGACTTTCCGACCCGGATACCGGTCACGCTCGAAGACGCCAGGACGTATATTGCGCGTCCCGGCCCTCGCTACGACTATATCCTCATGGACGCGTTTACCGGCGACACGACTCCGGGTTATCTGCTTTCGCTCGAAGCCCTGCAACAGCTCAAACGCAGACTCACGGCGGACGGCGTGGTGGGGCTTAACATTATCGGCAGCATGAACCAAGACAGCGGCATGCTGCCGTCCATCGTCGCCACCTTGCGCCGGGTCTTTATCGAAGTCCGTCTGTTTCCGGTCTTCGCTGTGCGCGCCGGAGAGCCACTCCAAGGCAATTTCATTCTTCTCGCCAGCGATGGGCCTTTAACCAATCCCGGCGTCGGTAGCGAGATCCGAATTCACTCGCTCGCCGCCCAGGCGCGCCCGTGGTTGAATCAAAGTGGCATAGAGATCGACAGCCGTCGCGCCACTATTCTGACCGACGATTTCAACTCGCTGGACGTGCGCGATTTACCGCTCAAAGAGAGCGTGCGCCGCAACGTCTTGCAGGCGACGCCGCGCGCGATACTAATGTAGAATTGCCTCGATAATGCCCTTTTATAAATTCAGGACTTACCGCGTTTGTCCGATACCTCCTATCCCGCTCGACTGCATAAAGGAACATTCATGAAACCATTTTCCATCTTAGCCGCCGCATTGCTGGCCCTGACATCCGGCGCGCAAGCGCAAGAAGACTATGTACGCAACGCCAAGGAACATGTCGACAAAGCCGACTGGAAGACCATGGAGACCATCACGATCAATATCACCGAGCATGAATACGCTCCGCGCGATCTCGTCTTGAAAACGGGCAAAGCCTATAAACTCGAACTCAAGAATCCCGGCGAAAAAGATCATTACTACACGGCGCCCGAGTTTTTCAAGGCAGTCGCCTGGCGTAAAGTCATGGTGAATAAGCAAGGGGAAATCAAAGCGCCCTACTTCACGGCGATAGAAATATTGAAAAAAGGCGGTCAGGTCGACCTGTACTTCGTGCCGGTCAATAAAGGGAAATTTACGGTGTATTGCACCATCGACGATCATCGCGAGAAAGGGATGGAAGGCTCCATCGCCGTAGAATGACGACCTGCGCCCGACTGGCTCTTTTTACGTTGCCATGGTTGGCCGGATCGGCCATGGCGGCAACGCCGATGCCGATCCCTGTTGCGCCGTTGGCGCAAGCTCCCGTCATCGACGGCAATCTCGGCGAATGGGGAAAGGACGGCTGGCGCAAGGTGCAGGTCAAGCCCGCCGTCGATAAGGCGGATCGCAGCCGTTTCGGCCTGGAGGGCGAAGACCGCAATTTCACCGGCATTGTCGTTGTGGAAATCAAGGCCGGAGTGGCTGCCGGACGGTTTTACCTCGCAGTGCGCTGGCCGGATGGCGAAGAAGACAAGCAGTACAAGGGCTGGGAATGGTCGGGCGGTCGCTATGTCGAATCCAAAAAGCGCGAAGACATGTTCGCCGTGCGCTTTCATATGGACGGCGATTTCGAACCGACCATGCTGTCGTCGAAAGCCTATCGCGTCGACGTCTGGCTGTGGTCCGCCGCGCGCACCAATCCGCTCGGCCTGGCCGAAGACATGATGCACACGGTTTCAACCAAGGAAATCGAGGACGCCGCGGAGTATGCGGTGCAAGGCATAGGTACGGTGTATATCAAAAAACAGCGCGACAGCGGCGCGCCACTCTACAAGGTCACCCGCCCGCCTAAGGAAAAGGGGGCGGATCATCTGCCTAGCATCGAACTCGCCGGCAATGTCGGCGGCAGCATCGCCGATGTGAGCGCCAAGGGGGTATGGAAAAACGGGTATTGGAATCTGGAACTGGGGCGCGCGCTCGTCACCAACAATGCCGACGACCTCGCCCTCAAGGCAGGTCAAAAGGTCCTAGGGCAGATCGCCGTATTCAACCGCAGTTCGGACGAACACAAAAGCGTCTCGGAGCATTTGCTGTTCGATTTCTCGGCGATAAAACCCATAAGGTGATGGCTCATCTTGTGCGCAAACTCAAAGAAGCTCAAGTCGACGGTTATCGCGCGTTTCGCTATCCGGCGTCCCGGTGATCGCCATGGTTTGTGTGCCGGTGACGATCATGCGCACCATCAAGACCAGTTGCTCGGTCAATTCGTGCTGCTTTTCCGCCGATAGCTCCATCGCCGTCGCGCCCAGCGCGAACACCAGCCGGGTGATGGCTTTGGCGGTTAATGCCGGTTCGAACAGGCCCGTGCGGTTGATGTCGGCCAGATAGATCAGATCCTGTCGCAACTCCTCTTCGAAGAAGTTCAATTGCCGGTCGACGGCGCGTTTGAAGGCGTCGGAGCCTACCGTGCCTTCGCGCAACAGCAGATGCAGCAGGCCGTCGTCGGCGCGCAGTTGCTCCATAAAGGCCTCCACCGAACTGCGGACGACGCTGCGATCATGGTTGGCGCGTCGCCGCGCCTCGCCGATCAGTCGTCGTAACGATTGTCCTGCCAGATCGATCAGCGCGACCGCCAGTTCGTCCATATCGCGGAAGTGACGATAAAAACTGTTGGGCGCAATCCCGGCCTCGCGCGCCACTTCGCGCAGGCTGAGCGTGGAGACGCTGCGATGCGGCCCGACCAGTTTCAGCGCCGCAGCAACGATGTCTTCGCGCGAAATCGTCGGTTTGCGTCCAGGAGCAGAGGCCGTCGGGAGAGGAGAGTTATCGTTCATCGCAGGGATATCGGCTAGAAGTCGGCACTATAGCATCGAGTATTAATAGACAACTGTATAGACAAGTGTCCTCTATTGGGTAAAATACGCGACTGCCGCACTTTGCCTTTGTCTGGATCGGAGAAATCGTCATGACTCGCCAAGCTTTGCCTCTGCTTAAAGTTCGTCATAAAACGCTCGTGCCCGTGGTGCAAGGGGGAATGGGAGTCGGCATCTCGGCGCATCGACTCGCCGGTACGGTCGCCGCCGAAGGCGCGGTGGGAACGGTGGCTTCGGTCGACCTGCGTCGACGTCATCCGGATTTGATGGCCGAAACCGGGCGTTGCCGTGACCAGGAGGCGATTTTTCGCGCCAACCGGATTGCGCTCGATCGCGAGATCAAAGCCGCCCATGAGATTGCCGCCGGGCGCGGCATGATCGCGGTCAATATCATGCGGGCGATTTCGCAATACGAGGAAATGGTGCGTCAGTCCTGCGAATCGGGCGCCGAGGCGATCGTCGTCGGCGCCGGGCTGCCGCTCGATTTGCCGGATTTGACGGCGGATTATCCCGACGTGGCCTTGATTCCGATACTTTCCGATGCGCGCGGCGTGGCCTTGGTGCTGAAAAAATGGATGCGCAAGAATCGGCTGCCGGATGCAATAGTCATCGAACACCCGCTGCATGCCGGCGGACATCTGGGCGCGGCGAAAATCGAGGGCTTGGGCGATAGCCGTTTCGACTTCGAGCGCGTGTTGCCCGAAGTGTTCGTCACCATCCGCGAACTCGGGATCGAGCAAGAGCGGATTCCGCTGATTCCTGCCGGCGGCATCAACAGTCACCCGCGCGTCAAGGAGTTATTCGCCTTGGGCGCAGCGGCGGTGCAATTGGGCACCGCGTTTGCGGTGACCGAGGAGGGCGATGCCGATATCGTGTTCAAGCAGGTCTTGGCCGGCGCGGAAAAACAGGATATGGTCGAATTCATGAGCTGCGCGGGCCTGCCCGCGCGCGCGGTGAAGACGCCCTGGCTGGAAAACTATCTGCGGCGCGAGAGCAAATTGCAGGCTGCCGCGAGCGGTGAGCATAAATGCACCTTGGGTTGGGATTGCTTGCAGCAATGCGGATTGCGCGACGGGCTCGCCAAATTCGGCCAGTTCTGCATCGACAACCAGTTGGCGGCGGCGGTGCGCGGCGATTTGACCAAGGGCCTGTTCTTTCGCGGCGCGGCCAGCCTGCCGTTGGGCGCGGCCATCCGCCCGGTGCGGGAATTGATCGCCTATCTGACCAGCGGCGATCCGCTGGCGGGAGAGACGCCGCTGCTCGCGGCGCACGGTTAGGACGATATCTTATCCTGGCTTCAAAAACTGTTGGGCGGCGAGCAATGTCTTGTATGAGCCATTTGCGATGTGAAATAATCCTTGCCATTTCCGGATGAATGATAAATAGCTGGCATGTGACTTGCGTTCGGACCATCTACAACATTTTTTGGGTAAGACATATTTTTCACCCTTCAGGAACCCAGTAACGGCAAGGCTTTCCTTGCAGCGCAAATGGCTCGATGCGAGCAATCCGCGCCCAGGTGTTTGACGGGCGGACGATAAAACAATGGGGGGTGTCAGCCGTTCGACCGACAAGCATCTGGAGGCGCGAGCCGGAGTCGAACCGACCTACATGGATTTGCAATCCAGTGCATAACCGCTTTGCTATCGCGCCGTAGCGATTTCAGCGATGGCTGTAACTAAAAAGGGAAAACGCTAATGCATTTTCCCTTTAGCCGAAATCGACAAGAAATCTGGAGCGGGAGAAGAGTCTCGAACTCTCGACCTCAACCTTGGCAAGGTTGCGCTCTACCAACTGAGCTACTCCCGCAGAACAGGAACGTATTCTAGCCTATAAATTTTAGATGTCAACAGTTTTGTGCGAAATATTGTCGAATATCGCCTATGCGCCGCGATTCGGACGGCGGCGTGCGCGGTTGGCGCCGATGCGCCAGGCCAATGTCAGCAGCGCCAGCACGCCTGTCCCTGCGGCGATCAGCGGCCAGACGACCGGGCGATTCCATGCCGCGCGCTGCGTCGCGCGCCCGGCGGCGTCGATGCGCTGGTATTTGAGGGTATTGTTGCCGACCTTGGTCGGCTTGCGATTGGACAGCCACGCATGGCGCAAGCTGTAGTCGAGCGGATGATGGCCCCAAATCCAGGGTGCATCGGCGTGCAGAATTTTCAGCATGCGGTCGACGATCGCTTGGCGCGCCGGGCCGTTATCCATCGCGCGCATCTCTTCGAACAGCCGGTCGTACTCCGGATTGGCGTAGTTGGCGGCGTTCTCCCCTTTGAATTTGACCTTGCCTTGCGGGCCATACAGCAGGAACAGGAAATTTTCCGGGTCGGGATAATCCGCATTCCAGCCGAAATAAAACAGTTGCACCGCGCCCTTGATGATTTTTTCCTGGAAGCGGTTGTAATCGGTGCTGCGTATCACCAGTTGCACGTCGATCTTGCGGAACTGCTTTTGCAGCCAATCGACGCGCGCTTTGGCGCCGACGCCGGTGGCGGTGGTGTCGAGGTGAATCGTCAGCGGCTCGCCGGTCTTGGCGTCGCGTCCATTCGGATAGCCAGCCTCCGCCAGCAGACGCTTGGCGACATCGGCGCTCTTGCGGCGCGGCGCCTGGCCGACCCAGTCGTACATCGCGCGATTGACGCCGGCTTCGCCGTCGCGATAGCCGAAAATACCCGGCGGAATCGGCCCTTGCGCGGCCACGCCGCGACCGTTCTGAAAAATCGAAATGAATTCCTCCTGGTCGATGGCGATCGACAGCGCTTGGCGCAGCTTGCGCGCCCGCTCGGCGGTCTTGGGGTCATTGCCGCCGACCAGCGGATCGAGCCAATTGAAGCCCATATAAAAGCTCGACGTCGCCACGGCGGTGGTCAGTACGATGCCTTGGTCGCGCATCGCGTCGGTCAGGGTGACTTCGCCCGCATTCACCTGCACCGCCTGATCGAACGAGTCCGAGGCGATGCCGGAGGCGTCGTAATAGCCTTGCAAGAATTTATTCCAGTATGGAATTTGTTCTTTTTCGCGGGTAAACACCACCTTGTCGATCAAGGGCAAGGGTTGGCCGCAATCGGCCAGCAAGCCCGCGGCGCGGTCTTCGGCCTCGCCTTCGCAGGGATAGCGCTCGTCGCGAAAATTCGGATTGCGCTCCAGCACCATGCGCGCATTCGGATTGTTTTCCGTCAGGCGGTACGGTCCGGTGCCGATCGGATACCAATCCAGCGTCAGGTTCTTCTCGGCCATGCCGGGCTGGCTATGAAACTTATCGGCTTCCCACGGCATCGGCGCAAAGAACGGCATCGCGAGCCAGTAGAGAAATTGCGGATACTTGCCCTTGATGCGGATGCGGTAGCGATAGCGATCCAGCGCCGTTACGCCCGAAAGCGGACTGGCGCGCAGATCCAGCCACGCCTCCTTCCGTCCCGCCAGCGCCGACTTTTGCGATTTTTGCGGAATTTGCGATAATTTTTGCGCAAATTCGGGCAGGCCGACGATATATTCGCTCATCAAACCGAGAATCGGCGAATGCAAGCGCGGATGCGCTAGGCGCTTGATGGCGTAAACATAGTCGTCCGCCGTCAGTTCGCGCGTGTCCTGTTGCGGAAAGTCGGCCAGAGTGTCGATGCGCGCCAGATCGCGCGCCGTCAGCGCATGATACAGCGGCGTCCCCTTAGCGTCGGCGGCGAACGCCGGATGCGGCTGGTAGCGGATTCCCGGCTTGATCGCAATCTCATAGTCGGTATAGGCGATGCGCGCGGGCGGCGCATCGAGCGGCAAGGCCTTGCCCGCGGCATCGAAATACCGCGGCTGCGGCACGGCGGCCGCCGTCGCCGGAACCAAGGTATAGGGGCGCTTGAGGTAGTGGTATTGCAGCGGCGGCTCGTAAATCTGCGCGGTAAACGTAATCTCGTCCTCGCTATACGACTGCACCGGATCGAGATGTTTGGGTCGGTCGGTAAACGCGGTGTACAGAATATTCCGACCACGTTCGGCGGCAGGGTAGGGATCGTTCCAGGCGTCGCCGCACGCCGTCAGCAGCAATACGCTCAAGAAAGCGCTTAGGAAGGCGCATAAAGGTCGCCCAAGTCGCCCATAGCCATGAGCCAAGTAAAGGAAATTCGATCGCATGGGCGGTAAGTTTAGCCGATCCGCTATAATTCGCGCCCTGATTTTTAAGAGGAAACGTCATGGGATTTCTTGCCGGAAAACGGATTTTGATCACCGGTCTGCTCTCGAACCGCTCGATCGCCTATGGCATCGCCAAAGCCTGTCACCGCGAGGGCGCGCAACTGGCCTTGACTTACCAGAACGAACGCTTCAAGGATCGCATCGGCAAATTCGCCGCCGAACTCGGCAACGCCGCCGTTTTCCCGTGCGATGTCGCCGAGGACAGCCAGATCGACGCGCTATTCGCGGGTCTGGGGCAACATTGGGACGGACTCGACGGCTTGGTGCATGCCATCGCCTTTGCGCCGACCGAAGCGATCGAAGGCGACTTTCTCGACGGCCTATCGCGCGAATCGTTTCGGATTGCGCACGACATCTCGTCCTATAGCTATCCGGCGCTGGCCAAAGCTGCGCGCCCGATGCTGCTTAAAGGTGACAAACCCGCGCTGCTCGCCCTGAGCTACCTCGGCGCCCTGCGCACCATGCCGAACTACAACACCATGGGCCTGGCCAAAGCCAGCCTAGAAGCCGCGACGCGCTATCTGGCGTATTGCCTGGGGCCGCAAGGCGTGCGCGCCAATGCGATCTCCGCGGGGCCGATCAAAACCCTGGCCGCCTCGGGCATCGGCAATTTCGGCAAATTGCTCGCCTATAACGCCCACCATGCGCCCTTGCGCCGCAACGTGACGATAGACGAAGTCGGCAACGCCGCCGCCTTCATGCTGTCCGATCTTGCTAGCGGCATTACCGGCGAAGTGATGTACGTCGATGGCGGCATCAACACCACGGCGCTGGGCAATCCCGCGCCGCCCGCCGGCTGATCGACCCCGACCGCCGCGCGGCGACGGCGGCTGACAAACGGGCGTTTTCCCACTAGAATCCGCCCCCTCGACGACATGGCAAACGATCTTGATGTATTTGTCGTTATATGGAATGCGGGAAGCGTGGCAGAGTGGTCGATTGCACCGGTCTTGAAAACCGGCAACGGGCAACCGTTCGTGAGTTCGAATCTCACCGCTTCCGCCAGTAATAGTAATTTCATAGGCAAGTCGGTACGAATAGCGCCGTTATGGCGCTCGCCTACGATTCTAGGGATAGGAATCATCCCTAGAATGCGACGCCAGCTTACCCCGCCGCTTTCTTCCTCGTTGGGGCGACGCGCACTTCTTGTTTGAGCCAGTGCCGCAGACTTTCGGCGCCATCGACCCGCGCGGACTCCGCTTCGTCGCCGAAGGATTGCCACAGCCGATGCAGTGCTTCTTGGTAAGGGTGGGGCGCTTCGGCGTCGATGAAGGTTTCGACTTTGGCATTGTCGAGGCTGGCCGATTCGATGGCCGAGGCGACACTCCTTAACTGCCCCGCATTCAGCAAGGGCTTAGGGGGCGCTCCCAGGGCGACCGTCAGTAGGAGCGACAGCAGCGTCGCCTCGTCGGTGCGGCCATCGGTCATCGCGCTCCAGTGTTGCGTTACTGCGGCGCCGCTTTGGTCGATGTCGGCCACATCGACATCCGGGATCAGCAGCCACAGGGTCAGTGGGTTGTCCGGGTGTGCGCTGCACAACGCATGACGATGTTCGGCGTTTTTAATCGTCGGCAGCACGTACTGGGAGCACTCGCCGGCCCAGGCGTCGAGATCGGCGGTAAATTCGTCGGGGCGATTCGCGGGGGCGGCGATCGATTTGCGCGTCGCGAGTTTGTCGATAATGCGTCGAAACTCCGTGCTGCCGTGCGGCCACGGCATGTTGGCGGCCAGCGCCAGCAAGGCGGTGCGCCCGACGCATTCGGCGTGATAACTCTGCACTTGGTCGAACGCGCCGCCGACCTGGGTCAGCAACCAGCGCGCGGCATTCATTTGTCGCAGATTGGTTTCGCGGCGCTGTTTTTCGCTTTGATAGTGCTCGAAAGGCTTCGTCGCCCACTCTTCGAGAAAGCTCTTTTCCTCCGCATGTGCGGGTAAGGACTCGAACAGGGTGTCTTCGGGTAGGGTACGCAGCGCCTTGAGTCGTTGGTTGCCTTCTTTGGATAACGCCAGTATGCCGAGTTCTCGCAGCAGCTTCGCCGCCTTCGGGTTATCGCCAGGCGCCAGGGCGTTCAATGCCATGTTCACCAAGCCGCACATGACCTCGAAGCCATGTTCAAGTTCGGTGCGTAGGTGGGCGGTGCTGAGGTGGGCGGCGATCTGACGGATGCCTTTAGGGGCGTCGCGTCTGAGTCGCTCCATTTCCTCCGCGCCGAGAATGCCGTTCTTGACGCCCCAACGCAGGGCGCGATCGAGCGCTGTTGCGCCTTCGTGGCTAATCAGCGGATTCGACGCCGAGGTCAAAGTGCGGATTCCTCGTCGTCTTCGTCTGCTAGCGTTTTCTCGCCGGTAATCGCGAGGAACTTCTCCAGCGTTTCCATCTGTGCGCCGAAACGGTTGCGCAGCAGGCGCAGGATGTCGGCGAAGAAGTCGAGATGATGGTGTCGCAGCAACCAGGCGATCTGCATCCAGTCGCCGTCGCGATGTTCGGCGAAGGTCGAAACCGACGACTCTTCTTCCTGCCTTAGCAGGACTTCGAGGCCGATAGCATCTTCCAGTGAGAAGTCTTCGCAGTCGACCTGATCGATGTCGATACGGCCATGCTGGGCCAGGTATTCGAGCGCGGTATGATGGTCGGTAAAGTAGTCGCGAAAGGCGAAAAGACCCTGCTCGGTTTCCGCCATGGCCGCAATGTAGTCGTCGGTCGTCTCTTCATCCCGCAACAGCACGGCATTGATCATGCCTTTGAGGCGGTCATGACCCTTATCGTCGTAGAGTGCTTCGAGGCCGACGATGCGGGCAAACTTTTCGGGCGAGATCAGGGCGGCGACCGGCGTATCGTGGCTGCTGTCGTACTCGCGCAGAATCGCGATGAGATCGCGCTCCGGCAACGAGTCCAGCAGCGCAACCAGGGCGCTGTCGCCGTCTTCTTCCGCCACCGCCACCAAGGCGGCCTCCGCCGCGACCAGATCGCCGAAACTTACCAAATTGGTCACTTGCCGGATGACTGGATGATTACTCATGGCTTACTCCTTATCGCGTCGGTCAAAACCCTGCTCCTCCAGCCAACCCTGGCCGGCCTCTTCGAGATCCCGCTCGTCGCCATCGTCATCGTCGTTCGCATCGATTTCCCTCGTAGATTCCGTTTCTTCGGCCCCATCGTTCGCGCCCGAGTTATGTGCGGTCGCAGGGTCGGGTTTGCGATACAGAAAATCGAGTCCGACGGCGGTTGCGAGAAAAACTTCGCCGCCACGCTCCTCCAGCACCCGCTCGACCATAGCCTGCGCCCAGTCGGCAATCTCCAATTGGCTGCCGAGTCGCTGCCAAGTCGGCAGACCCTTGCGCGGCGTCCGCACCAGGGACACGCCATCTTGAGCATTCTTGAAACTGAAGGCCGCGTGAAAAACGCGCGCCACCAAGTCCGGCTCTTCGTCGAGCATCGTCAGTAGTCCATCGAAACTACCGCGCATGGCGAGAAGATTCTTTTGCAGGACGTACTTACCTTCCGAATCGTAAGAAAAGTCCTTCATGTCGGAACAGTAGGCCTCGCCGAGTTTTCTGAAGTAGGAAGAGAGTTCCATGGGCATTCTTTCAGTGAGTTTCAGTCGCGCCGAGCGTCTTGCGCACATACGCCATCCAGATTTCCAGCGCGACCCGCAGCGGATCGTCGACCAGTTGCGTTTGTCGTAGCCGATCGTAGCTTTCGCGCGCCTTGGGGTCGCACAGCACATCGTGCGCCTCCTGCGCCTCGCAAAAGTGTTGCGCGGCTTGCGGGCTGGGATTTCGATCGGGATGCAGGCGCGCTGCCTGGCGACGGTAAGCCGCCTTGATTTCGGACAGGGGCGCATCCGGCGCGACGCCCAGAACAATATAGTAATCTCGCAAACTGGCTCCAAAATCGTTTCGAATAAATAGGCGGATGTGCGAAGGGCGCGAGGGATCGCTCGCCCTTGATCGGCGATCGCGCCTCCCGGATGGCGACAGACGAGCGCGCGCAAGCGGGCGCGCATTCTAGCAGCCTATCGGAGCGAATTCGTTGTTATCCAAAGTGGATGTCGGATGGAGTGGCAGGCGGAGGGAATCGCCCGATAAGCGGTGCGTCGGGGTGCAGCCGTCCCGCCAGCGCCGACTTTCATCAGTTGTTGTAATCTTTGCGCAGCACATGCTGCTATGCTGTTGCGTGCGAAGCGGGGATCGACGACACGCTGTAGCAGCGGCCTTGCCCGCGATCGACGTTCGCCGACAAGGATTGGCTGTCCATGATTCGGCGTATGATTCGCGCACGCAGCCACCCATCCCTCAATTCCCAACACTCCATGACGGACGCCCCCGCTACCGATTCCATTATCGACGACTACGACACCCCGTGGAAAGCCGCGCTGGTGCGCTATTTTCCCGAGTTTATGGCGTTCTATTTTCCCGCGGCGTATGCCGGGATCGATTGGACGAAGCCCTATCTGTTTCTCGACAAGGAGTTGGCGCAGGTGGTGCAAGACGCCGAGCTGGGTAAGCGGATTGCGGATTGCCTGGTGCAGGTGGAATTGACGCATGGCGAACAAGGATGGATTTATATCCATATCGAGATTCAAGGCCAGCACGACCCCGCATTTGCCGAGCGCATGTTCGTCTACAATTACCGGATTTACGATCG